>NZ_CALJLR010000007.1:0-125613 GCF_937982575.1 uncultured Arcobacter sp.
ATCCTGTTCATCAGATTCATCCTGTTCATCAGATTCATCCTGTTCATCAGATTCATCCTGTTCATCAGATTCAGCAACATCCTGAATTACACCAGATTCAGCATCAGATTCATCCTGTTCAACAATTACAGATGCTTCTTCTTGCACATCTTCTTCAACCTTTTCAGGAATAGGAATAAGTATTGATGGGAATTTTTTAGCAACTTTCTCATCTACAAAATTTTCACCAACTTTAATAGGAAGTTTCCTATCATGATTGTCAACAACTAGGTTTGTTGGCACACCTAGTGCATTAAAGTATCTCTTTTTCATCTCTTAATATCCTCCTTTATTCGATATTACCAAATATATTGTTTTCATCAAAATTCAACACATCAGACTTTTGAGCATCAAATTCATCAGATTCATCACTATTATTTATATCAAAAAGATTTTCAACTGCATCAATATCAGTGTTACCAGTGTTAAAATCTTCATGACTATATTCAAATTCTACAACATCAAATTTGTATACCATCTTTTTACCAAATATATAAAAAGCTGTATGTTCATCTTCAATATGTTTTATTTCCATTATCTTATCAGCAAATTCAAAATAAATCAAGTCTGAAACTTGTGGTTTACCACCTAACAAATTATCCACATAGTCTATTTGTGCCGTCCATGTTTGTCTGTCATCAACTTGAAATCCAAATTTACCATATAAATCATTTTGACCAGCAAATTCTGTATATGACTCCAAATATAATTTCATATCTATAGCTTGATTAAACTGTGATAAAGTATCTTCACCAAGTATATAATCAGGATTGACAAGTGTGCGTGGTAAATACTTTACAGGCGCACCATACAGGTCAACACATTCAGCAGACATATTATTATACAAATCATACTCTTGATTATTATCAAAAAAATTAAACATTGTCAAGCCCAAAACATATCAACATTACCAGCATATTCATCTAAAAGTTGTGCTTCAAGCTCATCTTTCATTTCTTTATACTGTGACTGTATATTCTGCCAATTTATAGATATACCCGAAGGTAATGGAGAACCATCATATTTACTAATGTTTCTACCCCATACTATACCAGCAAGTGCTATTGTATACTGCTTAAGCCATCTGTTGTTATATATTGTTTCAACATTTGGAATCTTATGCACAAACAAAGCAACTTTATTACCAACTATATCTGAAACATCATAAAGATAAAATCTTTTTGTTGTACCATTATAATCAAATAAAAGCTTTTTGTCAAAGTAATTAGCTGTTTCTTCATACCTCATTCTGGATATAACAGTATCTACAAGAGAATAGCCACCAGAATAATAGACAAACTCATTTACATACATAGGCTGTGTTACAAGCAATGGTTCATCATTTAAAACTTCTCTTTCTGGAAAAACATATTCAACTGTATATATTTCATCTGGTAGTGTATATTCATTTGTATCAGAATTAGTATCCACAATCAATATACCGTTATCAAGACCATCTACATGATGTTCATAGAATCTATCCAATCCATCCTGTATAACATGTTCCAACTGATTATCAGTTATTTCTATGTTAATGTTTGGACTTCCCAACTCTTCAAGTATATATGTTTTAAATTGAGCCTTTGTTGTAATCATTATTCACCTTAGAATAAGCTTAATATTTCTATAGCACCAGCAATTGTTGTATTACCACCAATAGGAGTAACAACAATTGTTAATGTTTCAGAATCGGTTGCATCATAATTAACTGTTAGAACTTTTTTAGACTTTGCTGAAGCAAGTCCTGTTACTGGTGAAGTATTTGTAGCACCAATATAACCTGAAAAAATAACTGTTCCACCTGTTATAGCTGTTGCGCTAATATCTTTTTCACCTATACAATCTGTATCTATACCAACAAAATTAGCACCAGTTAATGTTCCATTTAAAACAATCTCAATATAACATCCATAGTTACCATTATTAAAAAGTTGATATGATTGTGGTTTAATAATGCCTCTGTTTTCTTTACCATTAAAATGTGTTTTTGGTCTAACAGAAACGATAGGTGTTCTAACACCATTAGAAACTGCTTTTAAAGTTGTGCCTGAATCAGCACTTCTAAAACATCCAGCAACATCAGAAACACCACCTTCAGACATAACAGATGAACATATTTGTTTCATTGAACATGGCTCTGTTGAACTAATATTTTCTATTTCATATCTAACAGGTAAATTAGCAGTAGTCATATAAACAGAATCATTAATATTTGAATTCTTAAATTCATGAACATATATAATCAGACCATCAATATTGAAACCACATCTAACTCTACCAACACCAAGCCATTCCATATCAATCACAAAAATTTGTGCCTTAGAAAAGTCAAATTCTATATCAACACCACCATTAGAATCACCATCAAGATTATCAAGATTCCATTCACTTTGGGGTATACGCTTTTCAGACACAGAACCAGTGGTATAACTTCTGAGAACAACATAATTTATATTATCCGCACCTTTCTCAAAATAAACACCATTCTTTTCATCAAAATATCCAACCCTCTTTCTAACACCTAAAGAGTTAGCACCCATCACACATGATAGATTTATAAATTGACTTTTTGCTGGATTGTATCTAAAATATTCTTTTGTCTGTCTAATAACCTTAGAACCTATATCACCAGTTGTATTAAGACTTAAACTAGCTTCATTAGGTAGATGTGTAGTCGTTCCAGTAGCACCAACATCAAAAATTGTATGCCATAGTGGGGCATAATCCCAATACTCTAACTGAGAATCAAAAAGTGTTACCGCCTCTGATACTCTTGCTTTTCCAAACGCATCAACTGAAGGGGTATCACCAAATTGTATATATTGATTATTTCTTCTTGGTATACTCATTTTATAAATCCTTTAATCTTTGTTTTTAACATATCAATAAAATATCCAACACCAATATCATATATAATTATTGCTAATATTGATATAACCATTCCATCTATTATAGGAGAATGAACCATTTCATATATATTATAACTTTTATTAATATATGCTGTTCCAAATCCTAAAAAGAACACAATACATCTTAATGTTGTTCTTCTTACACCCCTATGCATAATCTTATTAGCAATGGGATTTATAGCAACTTTTACAAACTCCATAACCACTATATTAATGAAAAGTGATATAACTATAAATTCTATATTTAAAAATATTCCCATTATTCACCCTTAATCAGTTTCTTTATCTGCTTTCCAGCCTTTATCAACCTCATCATAAAACTTTTTCTTATCTTCATCACTAAGTTCATTAGGCGATTTAACATTATATTTTGCAAGCATCTTCTCAAAATATTTGTCATATGCTGATTTCTCTTCACTTAATAAAACCTGTATCAAATCTTCTCTTTTCATTTGCTTTCCTCACATATGGTATTTTCATCAGAACATAACTGATTTTTAAAATCATTCCATTGATTCAGACATGATTTTGTAAGTTTAGATTTAACTATGAGTGTTTTTGCATTTGTTTCATCTAAACAATAACTATTGCCACATTTATGGAAAATGACTTTCTTATCTATATTTATACATTTAGGAATTACAGGTACAGATACCTTAACCGTTTCTATCTTGATAACAGGTTTAGGTATATATACTTTTGGGTCTTTCTCAAAACAACCCGTTAAGATTGTTAAGGATAGTATCATCACTATCAATAGCTTTCTCATTTGAATCCCCCAACATATCATTTATTATCTCTTTACAATCATCTTGAACCCTGACTATTCTATCCTTATAGACTGTAACAGTTTCAGGTTCTTGATTCCGAAGCTTATTTATTATAACCAAATTATCATCATTTATAAGTGATAACTCTTTATTTCTATCCATTAAAGTTTCATTGGAAATTTTGTACTCTTGAATGGTCTTTCTCTGTTCTACAAGTTCAATTTTTTTACTATTGATGCTAGTATTTAAAAAGAATATATATACAAATACTCCTATTATAACTGATATCTTTAAAGTATTTTTGTTTAATAATTTACCCAATATGAATGTCATTTTAACCCCTTAGATGTGAGTATAATAGAAAGTATCGTGCCTAAAAAGAATATCAGAGTAGTAAACATGTTACCCATTATCCAATACTGCAATTTAGCCTGTTTATCATCAATTTTTGCTACTTCTGCTTTATAATCATCTGAGTAAGATTTAAAGTCTTTCTTAATATCTTCTTTTATCTTATTATCTTCACTATTTATATGCTTGTATATTTTACCATCTGATATGTTAAGCTCATCAATATTATCTTTCATTTGACTCATGGAATAGTCTATCTTCTGATGAATTAACGCAACTGTTGATTTGAACTCATCACATTGATTGTTACACTTACCTTCAAATTCTTTAAGCTTTTCATTGTGATTTGAACATAAAGGCGATTCACCATCTTTCAACTTAGAAATTTCCTTTTCATGATTTTCAATCTTTTCAAGTATCAAGTCAATTTTAAGGCTAGTTCTTTGAAATTCTTTTTGTGTTTCATGCTGTTCTTCAATTTGTTTTGTAAGTTTATTTAATATATCTGTTTGTAATTTTTGACCGATGGTAATATCACTAATCGTTTGAACACGTTTAGCTTCACGTTCTTCACTAGTTTCAACTATTTTAGCAATACGTTCAACTGTATTAGCCAAAATTTCTAAATGATTAGATATAGAATTAATTTTCTTATCTTGTTCTTCAATTTTATTGTTTAAATGGTTTACTTGCTGTTCCATGTCGATTGCCATATACTAAACACCTTTATTCTCTTTTTATTATTTATCTTTATAGATAAGTTCTACATGCGGATAATCATTAAAAGTTTGGTCGTTATATTCACCATCTCTATCCCAATCTCTACCCCATCTAAGGTAACAATTATCAGGTATGGTGACACCAGTATTCCATTCTTTCATTAAATTAAAAATAGAGTCCATTCTGCCAAACATTACTGCATATCTCATAAGCATATCTGGTGATTCATCCCACATATTATCTTTTGGAGCAATATCAACCGCTTCAGATAGTCCTTGGTCATTTGCTTCATGTTTGGAGACTTTGACCTTTGTGTTAGACCCTGATGAATATAAACTCATTTGCCTTTCATGTGACCTTAGAGTTTCTATCACCTGATAATCATCATACACATCAAGTGTCATTCTAACTACTGCTCGTAGTATAGGGTGGAGTAATTCTATATCTTTATTAATCTTCATAATAATTTATATTATTAAGGGTTTAAATTTGTTACTGTTAATGTAGTATTTACATTTATAGTCACTACTCCAAATGAATGGAATTTGTATGTTGTGAAATCCACAGTGTCAGCGTCTAAATTGTATGTTCCAGTGGGGACATAACAACTTTCTCCTACTGTATCAAAAGCGTTCTGATATGTACTTTCTAATTCCAAATCACCAAACCAAGCCACTGATGGTGGTGATTTGAATAGTCGTTTCCAGCTATAACCAGTTCCATCAAAGATGATACCGTTATCAGCAGTTGTAGAAGCAATACGATTAAATACACCACCTCTTTCTTGGTCTTTAACTAATACTGTTGTTACACCCTTAGGAACTGATGTAAAATCAGCAACAGTATCAATTATAAATTCTATATCTCTTTCATCAAATTTTGACATTTATTTTCTCCTTAAACCATATATACTATGCTTAATGTTAAGTCAGATACACCAGAACTAATACTATCAACTGTTAAAGATGAATCAACTCCCGCTGAAGGTGATTGTCTAAGTTGAATAGCTGATGTCCCATTCAATATGTAACTGGCAACTTCTGAACCTGTATAAGTAAAGTTATCAAGTACAACAGAACCTATGTGAGTTCCAAATGATGCTTCAGGTAATCCTTGAATATATAGGATATTCGTGCCTGTCAATCCTGTTGTATCAATATTATTGAACTGTACTTGAACAAATACCAAATCACCTATCTTTGTGCATTTAGCTGATGTTGCAACACTACCACTTACATTCCCTCCTGTTACAGCATCCGCTATAACTGGTGAAAATGAAATATCTAACTTTGAGAGTACGTTTGCACTATACAAACCACCTGTTCCTGTTAGCGTTCCTATTATTTCTTCATTATAAATCGAACCAACTGGTATTATACTAACATTGTTATAATAAATATCTGCTTCGGTATTTGATGCCCTGAGAGCATTTCCACCTGTTATGTGCCAGTCAGAAAAATTCAGTTCTTTATCTATTTTAGCTGAAATTAATACATTGTAAAAATCAGCACCCACCTCATCAACATCTGTAACATTTTGTGCCATGAAAAGTTTTGTTAATGATAGATTGTAAATTGCTTTAAAATCTGATGTTGCTTTAACATGAATATGTTTTGATGCATATCCATTATTATCACGGTTTGATTCAAAGTAACAGTTATCTACACGCAAATCATAGGTAGGGTTAACCGTAATTACAGCAACGTCAGAGCTTGCATCAGGTGATGCATTACCTTGAAAAGTGCATTGGCTGATATTGACACCATGACAACAATAATTATCAGATGTTCCTATTTTTATACCTCTGTTACCTCTTTCAAGTCTAGTTCTAACTATATTGCAATCCCATGCATCTGTAACTTCCATAAAAAATTCTTGATGATGAGTTGATTCACAATCAATGATGTCTATCTGTTGGATGAATGAGTTTGAAGATGGTAAAGCACTATCTTGTACAAATGGTTTGACAAATTCAAATGAACAATGTTCAAATCTACTTCTATACATCCTACCTAAATTGAAAGCTATACCAAATGACGGTAAAGACGTTGTTGGAGATTCATAAGTGACTTTATCAGCGTTATAAGTATCAAATCCTAAACCTTTAAAAGTCCAATTTTCAGATAAATCACTTGAACCAGACACGCCCGAAAACCCTATAACTCCACCATCTATGAGGAATTTTGATTTTTCACCAACTCCAAAAACTTGCTTACTTACTATATCTCCATAGTGGTCTACCGTATCGGCTGGTAAAAATATTGTTGATGATAATCTATAATCCCCTTCGGGCACAAATATAGAGGTGAATGAGTCTGTCATGCTCGTCAACAAAGTTGAATTGTCTGTTGTTCCATCTCCCACAGCACCGAACCATCTTACATTAACCGCACCACTGTAAATCCTTTCCCATCTACCAGTTCCACCAGCAGTAGGCTCAATAATAGTACCACCGTTATCAACTTCTTCAGACGTCCCATTCCATCTAAATGAACCGCCTCCGCCATCACCAGCAGTGTAATATCCATTTACAAAAATAGTAACACTTAGCCCATTAGGAATAGATGTAACATCATAATCTTTTAGTTCTTGAATCGTGTCAACCTTTACTGTATAATCTGTATAAGGAAGTAAATCTTCAAATTTCTTAAGTGCTGTTTGAAGATTTATAACATCGTCATCCCCGTATTCTTTTTGGAGAGTTCTTTCTCCTGTTTTCTTTATTTTAGCCATTTATACTATTCTCCTTATCTACTTGCTGTTATAGAAAATAAATACATTCCATTACTTGCCAAATTGACTGGTGTTGTGTCTGAACCAGAAATACGGCAGTTATAAGCAACTGAATCATTCTGATTAAGCCATATTTTACCATTCAATGCCATTGGTACGTCATATTGCCCATTATCTAGTGCTAATTCCCTTTCAATAACAAGTCTTTGGATTGAATTAACCCTAACGTCAAGTACGATACCACTATGAGAAGCGGTGAGTCCTGTTATAGGTAACACAATATTTATGTCATAGAATCCATCTTTTATTATCTTGAACGTACCAGTGCCAGTATAATTGAAATCATCTGTGTATGTATCAAGTATACTTAATATTGAAGCATTTGAAGATGAAAAGCTATTTGTCCCACCAGTTATATCAACAATATCGGATTCTGTTGCAGGTATAATAGCATTATAATCAGCTTCCACTTTCCATTGTGACACATCAAGAGACCCGAACACATAACGAGTCATATTTTTAATAGTAGACCCTGATGCCACACCGTCACCAAAGTTATTATTACTCTCCTTGATATTTGCAAGGTCACCAAAGTTAGCCATTGAATACACCCAATATATTGAGTTTCCAGCATCGATTGACCAATTCTGAATTTGGTTATTTGTTATACTCACGCCTTGTAATTTATTAGTTGTTGTTGCCGTTTCAAGTACCCTAATCATACATTTATTAGATGTTAATGAAAGGTCGTATGGTGTGAATATATTGCCATCTATTACACATCCCTTGACCTGCTTAATCCATATATCTTGTCCATGATTCGCTTCCAGTGTACATCCCCTTATAGAAAATCCTCTTGGGATTGAACCTGAAGCAGGTGGTTCTATAGATATACCACCTTCATAGTCTGAAGAACCATTAAGTGAAATGCTACAGTTATCAAATGATATTCCAGCACCACCACCACGATAACCATAAGAACCATTGTTTCTTAATTCACATGAAGTAAATCTAAGTCCCGCTGGTCTAGTTACTATAGCCTTGAAACCACAATCATTATTGTTATTTAAAACCACTTGGTCTAAATGAATATACCCCATAGTGTCATAATCATCTGAACTTGGCGTACCAACCCCATCAACACTCATACCATCATTGAAAAACTTGCATTGAACATCAAGAATTTTACCATGCCACAATCCACGTAGTTTTAGACCATACATAGTATTAGTAGCACCCGAACCTCTAAATGATATACCTTCAATGTTAATATTAAAAGCGTATGCATCTGTTGATAAGTCATCTTCATTAGTGTTTATTTGCATGAAATAATCCACACCTGAGAAACTGTCATTTTCTGTTAAGAATATGGTTTCTTGTGACCCATCTCCCTTAATCACAAGAGTGGGAATATCCAATCCTGCAAGAGAGTAAAATTGAGAAATACTGGTATTGTTTGTACATGAAACAGGTGTTGACCAGTAATATTTACCTTTTGGAGCATAAAAACTTCTTATGCCACTGTCATAAATAGATTGTATAATAGCGCCATTATCAAATGTATTATCGTCAGCTTTAGCACCAAACCATTTAATATTTATTAAACCACTATACACTCTTTCAAATCTTCCGTCACCACCAGCAGTTCTTTGAATTATTGTTCCACCATTATCAGCATCAGTGTTGTCTGGATTCCAATGGAATGTTCCACCACCACCATCACCTTCTGTATAATATCCAAGAACTTCAATAGCCACATCATTTTGATATGGGTTGTAATCTTTAAGTGCTTGAATATTAGGAAGTTTAACTATATAAGCACTAGAATTTACACCAATGAATGAAGGTGGTATTGCAACTTCTTCTATTCTAATCACATCAGTTGTATAAACATCAATTCCTAATTGAATTGTATATCCATCAATTTCCGTAACATCATCTCTTCTCTTACCATTTACATAAACAGCAAGAGCATTATTATTCTGAATATAAGGTGATGAAATAGGAAGAACTATATCTTCACCAGCTAAAATATCAGCACTTGGACTGAATACTTCATTTAAATGTGGAATATATTCATTATTACCAGTAGCACCCTTATCATATAAGAAGAAAAGGTTTTTCATAGTAGCTGTATCAGACCATGTTGCACGAATGTACATATCTGTAAAGCCTTCTGCAACATATATAATTTCATTTAAATCAAATGAAACCCAATCAACATCGTTTAATGAATATTCAAATGAAATATTGGCTTCAGTATCAATATCAGCTTTAAGTGTAAAATGATAAAATGTTGTTGCGCTTGTATCAAGCACCTGAGTTTCTAAAGTGTCACTTGTAGCACCCGTCCAACCTGAATCAGCACCATCCCATGTCGCATCAGTTGTAACTGTTGTAGTATCCTTAAAATCATCATAGTATAATTGTGTATATACTGAATTATTAAGAATTATATTAGCTTCAATATATTCTTCATCTGTTCCAGCACCACCAGTTCCACCAGCGGAGAAAACAAGCATCACGCCATCAGTCTGTGTAACACCCAGAAATACATCTGTTTCAGTATCAGTAGCAACACCAGCAGTAGTAGCAGAAAGATATAATCTTGTACCAGCATCATAAGCATGTCCTGTATTCACAAGACCGCCAAATCTGACAAGACCTTCTGTTACATCAGCATATCCAACTAAATTATAAGAATCAGCACTACCAACTATAGCTTTATAATAAATATTATCAGCTTCAGATTTATAAACCCAATCACCATCAATAACACTTCCATCAAATGTAACATTATAATAATCAACCCATTGAGATGTAAATTCATAGTTCACAGCAGGGTTTTGATATAAACCACCAGCCTTTTCAATAACATCTTTAATGTGTGGATGTGCATTAGGGTCATTATTGTGGTTTGAAACTTCTGTTGCTTGTGTATTAGTAAACGTAGATGTTTCAGATATATTATTAAGATTGATTATAATATCAAAGTTAAAATCTGATACTTCTGTATATGGGAGTGGTATAGGTTGACCAATCCAAAACAGTTTTTCAGCATCGTCTTTATTAGTTATAAATAAATATACCTCTCTAATAGTAAAATCTCCTGTTGGTGTTCCAGCAGGATATTCAGCTTCAGCGGGTATTTCACATGTGATTCTGATTGAATTAGAATCAATTTTTACAAAGGCTGATGGTACAGCCTCATATACAATCGTGTTTGCAGTTGTTCTAGTTACATCCAAAGCACCAACTTCACTAGATACAGCAAATTTGGAAAAATCTATTTTCCATCCATTAGTATCAGCTAAATAAGCTTCATTGATACCATTATTTGTAATTACACCAGCGTATGGACTTGCCATTTATATTTCTCCTTTAACTTGTAAATATATATCTTGGGTTAGGTAATATTCCTGTTGTATTGTTAAGATTTCCAATAAACAGTTCTGTACCAGTTTCAAAATATACTGTATATGAATGTTTAAAAGCACTTGTTATGCTCATGTTACCTTCAAAATATGTATCTAACACAACAGACAAGTTTTCTAAAAATCCAAGAGGTTTTACTTTCTGTAAAAACTCATATATAATAAGAACTGGTTGGTTTATAGTTAATGTGTATTCAAAAGGTCTAATTTCTTCAATTGAATGGGATAAATCTTCAACTGTATATTCATATAAAGTTGATGGGTCTACCCACTTATAACCTTCTAAATAATTAATTATGAAATCATAAATGTTCTTATTACCCTTTGTATTATTTATCCATTTAGCCATTTCAATAAAGGTTCTCAAATTATTATCAGAAAGTTTATAATATTTATCATCTAATAAATCAAAATACTGGTCATAAAATCTTAATAATAGTTCCGATAATATATTATTAACGTTATTGTTTTCAGTAATGTTTATGATTATATTATAAATTTCATCATTCAGGAATTTGAAATAATACTCTAAAAGCTTATCAAACTCTGGATACTCTTCTAATACAGCCTTATTTGAAAGCTCTCTAAATATTATAGATAAATCTTTTTTAATATCCATTTATCACCTTATCACACTATTAAATTGAGTGAAAAATCATTAAAATCTAAAAAAGTCTCTCTAAATAAAGAAAAACTTACTTGATTTGTAAACGTGAATGATATATCAATATCAACACCAAAATCATGAGTGAAAAACATTTCACCAGTGTTATAATATATAGTACCGACTTGACCTGTTCCAACCAGATTTAAATCACCAGTACCATCACCATTATCACTATCAGTAAGAGCGTTTCCACTAACATCAGCTGATATACTACCAATTGTAATTTGATTCCATAACCTTAAAACATCTTGATTGTTATAATATTTAACGGATGTGGTGTAAGAAACATCACTATAATCAATCTTATTAAGGTCATCTATATATCTTGTTAAGTTGGATTTGTTAAAAGTCTTTCTATACCCTATTAAATTGGCTAAATAATTATCTACTATATCAGCCTTAATATCAGCTAAAGTCACATCAAAATTATCACTTAATTTGATATCTATACTAGGTGTGATATAAAGTATATTGGTATATTTAAAATTATTGTTCAGTGTTACAACTTTATAACCATCAACAAAACTGAATATATCATCTATTTCAAGTGATGTTGGGTGTGTTTCATTATCATTTTTGATAGCTGTAAAATACACGTTGCCTATATTCTCTGTTCCATCGGCTTCAGGAACGATATTACTATCAATATCAACAAACTCTTTTTCGCCACCCCACGCAATTATGTTTGCATAAGATTCATAATTAGAGTATCTTTTAAGAACTGCTAAATAATCATCTTCTGTAACAGCCCTATTGTTAGTAACATAAAATTGTGGTGCTGATATCTTAATGCTTTCTATATCTTCTTCATCAACCCCATCAATCAATACATTAGAATCAACATCAAATGTTAAATCTGTACTTCCTGTGAATGCGGATGAAAGTGTTATAGTAGCTGAATTACCATTGTATAAACTACCGTTGGTTTTTAAATATTTAACTGTTACTACATCATTTTCAACAAGTTCAGTACATATAGTACCATTATCAAATTTTACATACATATATTCTAAATATTCTATGTAATAATTCTCATTATTAGGGTCAACACTATTACCATTGAGTAATGTTAGGGGTGTTGTAGATTCTGTTACTGTATCTGTTTCAGAGTCGTAAGGATATTTATAAACAAACAAATAATCGTTGTCTATATACTCCCTATCAGCTAATAAAAATCTTTGATAATCAGTTCCATCTGATGTATATTGTTGAACAGTCCATTCACCTTCTCTAAGTATTATATCGACTGTTGAATTTGCGGGTATTGTAAAGTTATCAACATTAACTAATGTTATGCTACCCATAGCAAAAGAACTATATTTTGGAATGATAACATCATTAACAATGTTTGTATTTGTCACTGACACTGTTATGTTTGCAGACTTTTTTCTCTTAGGTAGATAATTGAGCATATTTGAAAGATTGTATACACTCTTTTCCTGTGTTGCTGTAGCCATAAACATTTCATTCAATACCATATTAAGATAAAATAATTGATATTGTGTGTTAAATGCTAGTGTATCTATAATAACGGAAAGTCCAGATGCATCAAAATTATAATCTTTATATTCATCTTGACTCTGTAAAAACTCTTTAAGCTTGTCCTTGACTCCATCAAAGTCAGCTGGGTATATATTAGCCATTTATTACCTCTGTTGTAATTCTATTGTTAATTCATCATATTCATTTATTATATTTATTTTATAATAAATTTTGATATCCGCTCTATATTCATCAGGATACAAATCTATATCAATACTATCTATTGTGATTCTCGATTCCCAATTTTCCAATGCAAATATTATTTCTTGTTTTGCAACAGATATAAAAGCTGGTGTGAGTTTGTTAAAGAATAATTTTTTAACATTACTACCAAACTGTAAATTATATCTAACAGAACCAATTGGTGTTATGATTATATTAGTCATTGCTTGTTTTATAGCACTTTTATATTCTCTAATCCTGATATCATTAAATTCATTCAGAGTTAGATTTAAATCTATATCTGTATATATTGAATTAGCCATTTATTACCTCGTTTATTGTGGTGTTCCAGTGTTTAATGGACTACCATCATCAGTATATGGGTGTGTATGGTCTGCAAAATTAATACCATCTATACTAACCGCTGGTGAAGTAATACCACCACTAGGGGTCATGCTTGATTTTGTCGCACCAGAACCGCTTTCAATATTCCCATCAGCAATAATATTACCGTTTGATTTTATATTACCTGTAAAAATTGAATCAGGGGTATCCACTGTTACTTTACTACTAGCTGTCACATTAGCTTCGGTGCAGGTTATATTAACATTACCCGTAGCATCAATATTTGTATCATTACCTGTTTCAATAGTAACATCAGTAGTGACCACTAATTTAACATTAGAACCACTTTCAATATTGATATCACCATCAACTTTCTTATTCCAAGCACCTTTAACATGTTCGTTTTCATCAGTCTCAATAATCAAATACTTTTTAGCTTTAACCTTTTCAACTACTGTTCCGTCTGGATGTGTTTCAGTAAAAGAACCAGATTTATGATATATATGAATCCTTTCTTTACCATTAGTATCATCAATTTCAATTATATGACTTTTAGTAGCAATAACTTTATTATAAGGATATTCAGCATCATAAGCAGTAATCGGTTCAATAATATCAACACCACAAGCAGTTGTGGAATCAACATCATCTTTTTTAGTTTGTATGATAGTATCTTCAATTTTTTCATTTCTTGCTAACCTATTTAATGGGGATTCGTCTAACACTGAAGGATATTCACCATTAGGGTCTGAAAACCCTGTTGAAGAGTCTTGTAATTCTTTTGGTATTCTGGGTGCTACACCAAACACAACAGGTTTCTGCATATCAGAATCTTTAAAAAATACATGAACCACTGAACCATTTTTCAAACCATAATAATCACATTGACCATCTATATATGGTGAATTTGGTGGAAATGATAGTTCAGCCCAATACAAATCTTCAGTAGGTAAATCTGTTTTATTATCTGTATGAATACCAAGTATTCTAACCTGAACCCTACCTAATTTTAATGGGTCTATATTATTTTCAACAATACCTTCAAAAAACATTAGACTCTCTCTGTTATATTATCTTGTATAGCAAAATAGTTTGTTTTAACTAATGCTAAATTTTGTTCATATTTACCATCGTTATCAATGGAGTGATTTATATCAGTAATCAACCATTTACCACTAAACAACTCATGATAGTTACTTTTATTATCAATAGTTGGATAATTTTTCATAACAACTGATTGACCAGCATATCTTGAAATTGTACCATGTAACTTGATAACCAAGTTGTTATTAGAAAGACCTTTTATAAAAGGACTTCTATGGTTTATGATATCACTATCATGTGTATTTATATCATTCTCTACTGAATACAATTCATCAACAAACAATCTATTTTTACCCATGTTTGCAAAATTATCCATAATATCACTATAAGTATTTACAGTCTTTTCAATATTATAATTTATATCATCCAAACAATAATTTGTATTACCAAATATTTTAGATTTATAACTTAAAGGCAAATCAAAATAGTTATCAATCTTATATGAAAGTATGTTATCTGTTGAAGCCTGTTTTGATTCATCATATATATCAAATATTATTTCACCATACTCATCAGATAACATATCTTCAAATGTAGTAAACTTAAAAGACTCCATTGTTTCATAAAAGAAATAGTCTGGTCTTATAGCATTGGTAAGTATATAAGCAATATTTTCATATGCAGTCCAATAATTAGACAAATAATTAATATTTTCTGATTGAGTAGATTCAACCAATTTTGAGCTTTCAAAATGTGTCGTAACCTCTGTCAATATACTATCTATGCTTGTGTTAAATCTCTTTGAGAACCGTTTTCTCTCATTTGCTAACATTCCTTTAGATGAAACATATAGTATAACAATCTTTTTCTTTTCATCACGGATTCCAGCTTCATCCCTCTGAATCTTATATATGTCAAATTTCAAATTCTTGATATTATCTTCATCAATACCAAATGATACATTAATGGTTTCACCACCAATAATTGGCATATTCTTAATTATATCAATAGTATCTATAAGTATCAATTTACCTGTTATATTATATGTGAATATTGACTCATATAAATTGAGTGTTAGAAACAATTCTATTAGATTAATTGTTTCGCCTGTGTGAGAAACAAGTTCTAACTTATATATATTAACGTTTTTATATGTTAATGCATCAGCCATTAAATATTAGTCTCCACGAAATCAAATATAACCTGATTAAAAAAGTCTGGTTTTATAATCTGCAACGTTCTTCTATCATCATTTTCAGCATGTCTTATATCGTATATATATGACATAAACTCTCTATAAAATGATGTACTGAAATTATTATCAATCGCATCATTTATTAAACTAATCAATTCTGTTGATGTGTATGACTCAATAAAGCTTCTTAAAGCAACATCATTTAACTTTAAACTATATTCTATTAAATAGTTTTTAGTATTCTTCTCAAGACTATCTGAAAATAGGCTCTGAGTCTCGTTATTTATGCTTCTAATCAACGTTTCTGAATCTAATGGTATATCATATACTAAATCGTTAATGTTGTTTAAAATGGCTAACAGCCACCAATATTCAGCTTTACCGTATTTAGCATAAACAACCGATTCTAAACTATCACCATCATTCATAACATAATATTCGATAAGGTCATCACTAATGTTCAAAACTTTGTAAGCTTCAAATAAATCATCGTATGTAACACCATTAATAGTTATTTCACCAATAATATCAAAATATTTCATATTACATCACTCCTTGACCTCTTTTTAAGTTCAGTGAATGTAAGTCTTAAACTTGCTACCACTGGATGACCAGAATCAAAACTTAAAAATCTTCCATTGGGTTCATAGTCATATGTTATATTCGATAACACACATTGTTGTATGTTGAATAATTCCTGTATAGCATTATTAACAAGGTTTATAGATATAATCCAATATGAAGGATATTCTAATAATGGTGTTGTTGCTGAATTTGAATATTCTGGAATGCTAAGTCTTTCAAAATGTTTAAATATTTCATATAAAATATTTGATTCAGATTCCTGAGATGGAATCATATTTTCCCATGAAAATGTGAATGTTCTAAAATCTGTTCCTGAATATGATAATGTTGCATAATCGTTGAGAAATTGACCTCTTGTAAAATACTTTGAAAGACTTCCTGTTTTTTGTTGAACAGCTTGTCCAGCTTTAGCCAATCCACCACCAGCCAAATCTAATAAACCCTCTTCAGGATTCCAATTAGAATTGACGTTATTAGTCAGTCCTGAATTTGGTAGTGGTAATACAACGGAATCATCTTTTATTTCTTTTCTATTAACGGGAGCTTTAGTTTTAACAGAATCAAAGTTATAAGCATATGGTGTAAACACTATAAAAGGCGCATTACTTTTATCTACATCTAAAGGGAATTGTAACATTTAAATTTCTCTCACTTTTATATATTTATCTTTTTGTAAATTTGTTGTTGACATATATAATTAATTGGTTTATATTTAATTATAAACTAAAAAGAGAGGTTATATTATGGAAATCAAAAACGTAAACAAAATTCAAGTTGTTAATCTGGCTAAAAGAATACTTGCTAATTATCCCGAAGGTTTTATAGAAAGGGAAGAAGTCAGAACACTTGTAGCAGACCTTTTAACCTTTAAATATGGGTCTGGTACACTTGCAAGAGAATCAGATGTTAAAAATATAACTGATTCACTTATGACACAAATTTGAATAAAAAAGAGGGCAGTCTTTTTAGACTGCCCTCTTAAAAAGGATTGGAGGATAAAAATCCTATAGAGGTCTATTAAACAGGAAGGTTATTAATAAGAATCTTCCTAAAGTATTTATCACCGATAGGGTTAGCAACAAGACCATATCTTGTCTGGAAGAAGAGTCTTGGTTGACCATCTTCTTCACCGTTACCCTTCATGATTTTAAGAGGTACATAAGGTGCGTAGTAGAAACCAGCATCCATGTCATTACCTTTGTAACCAAGAAGTACATAAGAACCAGTTGCATAAATGTCAACGTAAACTTTAAGAGTACCGTTAAGAGTACCTACAAATGCTGATTTAGTAAAATCTACACCTGTTTTATCAAGTTTACCTGTCATTTCAAGAGCAGTAAGCACGTTTGGAGTAATGATAATCCAATTTGCTTGCCCTCTTTTTGTATCAACAGCAATTTGTCTTGCTTGTCTGGAAATTACAGCAAGAAGGTTCTGATATTTTTCAATTTCCCATCTACCATCAGCTGTAGAGTAATCCCAAGATGTTACAGCATTTGCAACAGCGAGTTCATTAACTTTAGCAATAAACTCTTGGTTCATTTCAACAGCAATCTCTTCTGAAGCTACTTGTGAAAGCAGTTGTTGAGCATTGATATTGTGAACCGCTCTAAGGTCTTCTTCAAGTTCGTTTGTAAACTTAGCTTTGACTTTTCTTGTTCTTGCTGTAACAGGAACACTTGAAATGTCAAATCCAATTTCTTTCATATCTGTTGAAAGTGCTTCACCATCAGCAGTTGTGTAAGAACCAGAGTAGTTACTAAGTACATATGGAAATGCAGTTTCGTTATCTACAACAGCGGATACTGTGTAAGTCGCTGTGTTAAGGTCTTCTTCTTGGAATGTACCTGAATCAACTCTTACAAGTACAACGTTACCTTCGATATAAAGAACTGTACCAGTAGCACCAGATGTATCGCCTGTAATTGTATCACCAACTGAAAGACCAGTTGAATCAGCAAATACAAGAATTGCAGAGTTGCTTCTTTTTACAGATGTATCACTGTCATTTGTGTAAGATGTCTTAAGTGTGAAAATCTGTTGTGAAGCAGATTGCATTTGCTGTACACCAAAAATATCTGTACCAATGAGAGCAGACATAGAACGTCTGAGAATTGGAAGATATTGTGGAACGTAAACAGCCACATCACCAGATACAGTAGATTCATCAAGGAATCCAAGTTGTTTTGCAATTTCACACTGAGTAGCTAAAAAGTAAGCCTCTTTAAAATCAGTGATTGCTTCAAGGTCTGGAACTTTTTCTCTAAAAATTTTCGCAGACTCTTTTTGTTCATCAGTTTCACCACTGAATTCAAGAACGTGTCTCCATTCATCAATGAGTTGATAAGCACCTTTATCTCTAAGGTCAAATTTCTCTGTGTTAATCATTTATTATTTCTCCTATTATACTAAGTATTTTTTCTTTTCTTTTTTATCTTCTTTCTTTTCTTCAATCTTCTCTTCTTTAGATTCAAATTTTTCTTCAATCACATCCTCTTTATTATCAGTGGAATCTGAAGCGAATCTTTCAATGAGAACACCAGCTTTAGCTTTATAATCTTCCAGTGACTTCACATCAGTCATTTCAAGAACACTTTTAACTTCTTCCTTTTGAACATCTGTGAGTTTATCAGTCATTTCCATGAAAGCTATACTCTTTTCATATTCAAGGATTTGAGCATCTTTCTCAATAGACTCATTCACGGCTTGATTATATTTATCTTTTATGTCATTATTTTCAGCTTCAAGTGATTTTACAACATCTACTTTTTCTTCTGGAATTGTGACATAACACTCTTGGAATGCATCCATAGCAGTTTTCATATACTTTTCAGCCATTTCAACTTTAAATTCTGCTTCCATAGCAACAGTGTTTTCAGCAACAAATTCTGTCATACTTCTATTAAAATATTCTTTCATAGTTGCGAGAATATCATCTTTAAATTCTAAAACAAGTTGCTCTTTTTCTTCCTTAATAACATCAACTTCATCAGCTACTTTTGTTTTAACAGATTCAGCCACAGCAAGGTCAAATTCTGCTTTGAATTTGCTAATAACGTCTTCTGTCATAACATCTTCACCGAGTTTAGCTTTAAACATCTCGATAAGTTGTTCCATTTATTATTTCTCCTTTGTATTCTATTACTTTTTATTATTTATCTTTTTTTAAATTAAGACTTAAACTTATTAAGATAATCTTTCATAACTGACATAACAGCATTCTGAATATCTTCTTTAGATGACTCTTCTATCATCTTTTTGTATTTATCCATTGACTCATTAATTTCTTTTCTAACAAATTTACCATTAACAAGCTCATATTCAACGGACTCCATAAAACCTTTCAAAAATGCGTCTTGTGCGCTAGGGTCTGTAACTATATCACCAAGTGTCACAAGATGATAATTTGCTACATATTTTACACCGTTTGACTCTCTCAGGTTTCCAAGTCCTCTTGATGAAATACCAAGTTGAACACCATCTTCCAAAAGATTTTGAACAATATTACCACAAGGAGTATTTAAAATTTTTGCCTTAGTGATAAAGTTATTCCCATCTTGTCTAACTTCTGTGAAAATATGTGATGCTTCCTTTGGGTCAACATTTGTTCGTCCATCTGTAGGATGGTTCAATTCGCCTAATGCTCTTTTACTATCCATCCATTCAGATTTATATCTATTGACACACTCTTGCATCATTTGTAATGGGTATATACGTCCATTTCTGTTCTTACGTTCAGTCTGGATAGTAATACCTTCAATATACCAAGATTTTTTTCCAGTAGATTCATCAATAACTGAACCCGTTTGGACATCACCTGTATATTCTTTTAACAAATTATAAGACATTCGTTTACCTACTTACTTTTTATTATTTATCTTTTTGTGAATTAAACTTAAAAGCGTTTGGTTTAATATCAGAATCATACTTTTGAGCTACCATTCGTTTAGCAACCACATCAAAACTCTTTTTAAAAGTTAGATAATCTTTATTAACAACACTTTTTAACATATCCATGTACATTACTTCCTCCTAGAATTCATTTTCAGGTTCATCAGAAGCTTCTTCTTTTTCTTTGTCCATCTGTTCCTGTTCTTTGTCTATTTCTTCTTCTGTCATTCCCAATACTTCTTGCATAATAGTTTTCTTAGAAATATAAACACCTTTATAAGCATCTAATCTATCTACCATGTCATATCGTTTTGACATATTTTCCAGTTTTTTAGCTTCAACATAAGTATTATCTTTATTCCATTCTATATATACAGAATCTTCTATATAGTTAGACCAATCTTTATCTGACATAACTTTTGTTATGATAAGATGTTTCTTAAGTGGTTCTAAAAATACTTGACTGAAAATAGACTGAAGTTTTCTACAGAATTTACTGAAACGCATTTCATCATATGGCAATTCCGATGCTCTTGAAAAATCAATCATACTTGGGTTGTCATTTGAAAATCTACCAACTGGAACATTGAAACTGTTGTATAGTTTATTTTTGAAATACTCTATATCCGCAATTTCAGATATATTCATACCACCTTGTAATGTATCAACATCGGTTGACCTTGAATTACTACCTCTTGGTAAAAATATATCCTCTTGCATTGTTAGTGTTGACTTGCGCTGTGATATAGAACCTGAAACAACATCATACGTGAGTCTGTTTCTAAGCTTTTCAGCTATTTCTTTCATATAAGCTTGTGCTTTAGATTTTGATTGGTTTCCTGTGTCAATATAAAAAACCCTTCGCTCAGGCGCACGTGTTAATCTATATATGATAGCCGAATCTTCAAGCAATTTAAGCTGATTTAACGGTTTTATAGTTTTATGAAGATATGAAACATAATAATCATTATCGCCATCAAGTTTACCTGATGGAATGAAAACAATATAATCTTCTGGAATAATTATACCACTCACACCCTTTTCTTTAAACAGACCGTATTGAATGGTAACATCATCTTTCTCATACTGATAATAGATTTTGTTATCATCAACCTTTTGATATCTTTTAATTTTCAGGGGGTCTAATATTTCAATATCAACAATACCCCTTTTTTCATTGTTTGGGTCATATATTAAATATAAATAAAGTCTACCATCAACATACCACTGTCTGAAAATATCATCAGCCCTTTTATTAAATTTGAGAACTTTTAAAATATATTCGAAATTTTCAATAAACTTATTCTTCAGACTCTTGGAAAGTTCAACATTGTCAAGATTAGCTTCGCAAACATTACCTTCTTCATTAACGATACACTCATTAACTATCTCTTGAATAGCATCGTCAACTTCATTATATGCGCTCATATCCCTATAAGTTGATACAAGATTATATATCGAATCAAACTTTTGCGTACCATCGTCAAAATAAAAAGCCCCATTATTCGTATCTATGATAGGAAGTTCTGGGTCATCTAATTCAATTGATAGTGTTCTTATTTTTGATTTAGTAGAATCATCAACATCTTTAAATATACTTTTCAGTTCTTTAAAACTACCAATATTTATATTCATTAATTACATACCTTTATTTCTTTTTAGTATTTATCTTTTTTCTTTGCACGGTAAATCTCTTCTGGATATCGGTATAAATTTGTTGTGCAGAACCACCCACAAATTTAGGTGCGAAATCTTTAGCAAGGCGATACCAATCATCTTCATCAAAGACAAATACATTAGACCTTATATGAGATATTAAATATTTTCTCAGAGCATAATAAGCTAATGCTTGTGGAACTTTAGCTTTCTGAAAAGCTTTTTTAATATCTATATATTTAACTCTACCTTTTTTAGATAGAATATATTTCATAAAGCTAAGTCTTTGTGACCAGCTTATAAAGTGTAAATTTATACCAAACACATGTGTTTTATCAGCATTCAAAATAAGTACAAGTGGTATTGTATCATAATTTGTTTTTTGCCATTTAGGGTCTGGATAATACCACGCACAAAGACTACCTAACTTGATACGCTTATCTTTCTTCTGTAAAGTAGGGTCATTCTTTGTTATCTTTGCTAATAGATAACTAGATTCTGGTGGGTATTTAGCCATTTAAAATTATTAATCCTTTATAACACTTTTCCACTGTTCATTCTTTAAAACAGCATTTTGTAAAATTTCAATAATTTTAGCTTGATTATTAATTATTTTATTCAAATCCTCAATATCTGGTTGATAAACCAAACTGAGATGTGGTATGAATGAAGGATATTTTGATTTAATACCCATTTCAACAAAATCATTGTGTCTAAATTTCAATGATGAACTTGTAAACTGGACAGCAATTGCTTCCCATTTAGAACCAACATTACCCATTCGTTCAATATTAAAAGGTTCGTACATCTTATACACATTATTAGAAATACATCCTTTGATATATGGGTTATTCTCATCATATGCAACTGTTGCATGCATTTCTTCAGGTTCAACTGGATTGGAAACACCAATTGATATTAAAAGGTCATATAGACTATTTGCTGAATCTATATCTAACGAGACACTAACAAATCCAAAATTGCCTCTCTGAAATCCATCAAACAACTCTTGAAAATTTATCATTACATCACATCCTTAAGTGTTAAACCATATTCTTTAAGGCGTGTATTAAAATACATATCGTCTTTGAGAACATCAATAAACTCTTTTTTATCTTTATTTCTAAGTTTTATACTGTTACCATATTTATCTTTCATAAAACCGCCACGTAAGATTTTACGCATGTGAGCAATAAATTCATCCTTAGACTTGATTAATTCTAGTTCTAAGTCAAATATCTTCTCATCACCATACATTATCCATGACATTTCATATAAGTCCTTAAAATCGTTCATATCATCTTATCCGTTATTATTTTAAATCCCATATCATGTTTTTCACAAAACTTTTCAGCAAATTTCCACTTTGCTTGATTGACTATCCAATCATCAACCTTTTTGAGATATGATTTAGTCTTGCGTTTGGGGTTTGCTGGTGGTCTAATAAAAGCATCTGGTTTAATCTCTATGAGATACTTTTTTATATCACCATTCTTATCTTTAACCTTTATATACAAATCAACAAAATATGTATGCCAACGATTAGTTTGTGGTTTAACATATGGAATCTTTACCTCTTCTGATGCAATTTCTATAACAGAAGGTGATGCTTCCAAGAAAGAGAAAATCTTTTTCTCCAAACCACTTCTATATATTACTGGATTCCCATTTGTAATCCATTTTTCAGGGTATACTGGTTTATATATCCCTTGATAATATTTCATTAACCAAATCTAAAAATACTGTCTGTGATATCAGATTCTAGTGTCAAGTCTTCAAGTGCTATATCAAATACAACCTGAATAAGTTCAATAAAAATCATCCTATTCTTAGGAGTATTCTTTTTAAACTCAAGTATCTTGAACATATCCTTTATCTTATATTCGATAGCCTTTGTTATATCTTTTTCAATCTCAATATTCATATATTCTCCTTTTCAATCTCTTTTTATTATTTATCTCATTTCAAATCAATCTTCTTAACCGAATAATCATGTCCTTCACGTTCATAATATTCAACTCTCTGTAAAAAATGTTTCAAGGTATAGTTTTTACGCCTTTTATATCTAAGGTCATCAACTATATCATATATCCTAGCAATAGATTTTGTGTAGTGCTTTCTAAGAATTCTACCAATTGACTGTAGTATAGTTATCTTTGACTTTGTTGATTCTGCAAGCACAATATTATGAAGTTTCTTAATATTAATACCAGTTGAAAAGGTTTTGTATGATGCAACTATGTATATATCTTTTGAACGTTCAGCAATCTTTCTAATTTCTTCACGGTCTTTTGTTTTAGTCAGACCGTCAACATAATAAGCTTCTTTACCTAACTTTTTCAACGCCTCATATATCTTCTTACCATAACCATTTTTAACATCTTTAAACAGTATCAGATTATTCCCTTTTAGCTTGTAACATAGCTTTATAATGAATTTGAATCTATCCTCATGTGCTGTTAAAAAGTCTGATTCCTCTTTAAAGGTCATCCCATACTTATACTTTTTATCACCGTTACCATCTAAATACTCATGCTTCTTTCTTGCAACAGTTTTTCTATCTTCTTGTGAATAGTCTAATACTATGTTTGTTATATGGGTTTTAGTAACAGTTCCATCTTCCATTAAGTCTTTAGTGGAGACATATTGTTTAATATTACCAAATTGAGCTTGAATACTCATCTTTTCAGCATCACCATCGTATAATGTTCCAGTAACACCAAATTTAAATATTGCATTCGTCAGTTGTTCAAGCATTTTTCGAATCTTCTTACCATCATCACCACTTTCACAAACTGAGTGAACTTCATCCACTAAACAAGCATCAAACATATCAAAATACTTTGTATCATTATTTTGTAAACTTTGCCATGTTGATATTACTATATTTGATGATATATCTTTTGTAAAACCTGTGTATATCTTTTGCATCTTTGATTCTATCTCATACTTCTTAGTATTCATTGAATATTCTTTAAAGTCTCCATACATTTGTTCTACAAGTGAAGTCTTTGGAACTAGAATCAATACTTTTATATTACTATCAAGCTTCAATAATATCTGACATATTACATAAAGAATTAACGACTTGCCTGATGATGTGGGGCTTATTGTCACACCTTTATTATCAGTTAAAAACTGCATAATAGCATCAACTTGATATTCTTTAAGTATCAGATTTTCAATTTGTTTGGTGTCAATATTGAAAGCAGTAGGGCGTAAATCATTATGAACAAAATCAATCAGTTCTTGTCTAGTATATCCGAAATCATAGTTTTCTAAATTACCAGAACATTCATACTCATACCCTTTGCTGTTGAATAAGTTTAAAACATCATCTTTAAATCCAATTGGTAATCTAAAATCTTTGAAAAGAGATATAGTACCATCCCATTTCTTGCTTTTATACAGTGGATGAAACCAATAATTCTTAGATTTAAAGCTAAAGGCATTTCTAACCGTTTTAAAAGCATCACCATTGCAATCTATATGTAAAAAACTTTCATTTAATTTCTTAATTGTAATCATTACTATTTACTAAATCTACTCCAATTTGTGATATTCTCATAAAATGTTCATCAGCAACATCTTGTGCAATTTCTGTTATCTCATGTAATAAAAGTGGTATATCATCATGATATTCCATTACAAACAAATTATCATTCGTATTGATATCATGAAACCTATATATTAAATTATAAACAGCCATTTTACACCACCCCGTTAATTCTGTCAAGGTGCACCTGAATGTTCTTTATATCGAAGCTAATCTGCTGTGATTTCTTAACTATAGAATCCAAATAATCAACAATAGCTTTTTGTGAGCAATATTGTTTATAAAGGTCTGCATAATCATCATCTGAATCTATATGAAAGTCTATCTCTTTCTGTGAAAGACTATACGAAAAATCTTCCTTGTAATAGTAATACTTCTTCCTATACATCTGTTTTATCTGTTTATACATGTTTGTATATTTTGTAAACTCTCTTAGATATAAATTCAAATATTTTGAATGTAGTGATGGTGCGGAAAACACCTTCTCTCCTATATTCTCCTTTGTAAAATTAAAATCTTCCTCTACCTCTTTCATAAGCTCTGTTATTTTCATTATTACCCTCCTAAATCCAATCAAATATATTTATACCGCAAAAAATCAGGTGATTGAGATTCCATTCACCTTAAATAATGCGGTAAATACGAGAACATTATCTTCATCAGACACATATGTTAATGCTGGTGGTGATACGTTATAAGGGAATATATCATATAACTTAAATGTTTTCAATACATTTCCTTTATTACTCATAATCATCAATGTTGCATCACTAAATACATTCTTTGTTGTTGAATCCTTATAATTGACAGCCCCAAACATCCAATTCAAAATATTCACATATGAATCATACTCTTCATCAATCAATATAGTGAAACTCATATCACTAATTTCAACACTATCACCCGAATGATATAATGTTTTCATTGGTGTGGGCTGTTCAGCAACCCCTATAGTTATATCAGGGAACGTTAAATCCTGTAAGTTAAATTCAAATGCAGAATTGAAAAAATCATTATGTGCAAAAATTAACTTAAATTTATTATCACTTGTATAATTAAACATTGACAACCTCAAATTTATAGTATATAGTATATTTATCTTGAATGAGAAAAAAGATAAATACTAATGAAACGAAATAAGTGAGGTATTCATGAAAAACGAATGGACACAAACATTAACAGAACAAGTAGAAGGGATGGAAAAACCAGATGCTTACATGGCTGAAATTGAAAAGATTGGTTATAAATATTTTCCAAAAAGTAAGGTAAGTCTTTCAACTGGAACACTTGGTTCAAGTGATGTTTACGTTAGACTGCTTCTTGGTAAAGATAAAACAGAATGGGCTAATGGCATTTTTAATAATGACCCAATGAGTCTTCATTTTGCAGTAAGACTTACATCAAAAGGTTATGTTATAGAGTTTCTCGCAAATAGTATGTATATTACACCTACTGACAAACATCTTGCTTTTGGTAGAAAAAAGATAAATGTTAGAAAATCTACATCAAAGGATTCAAAGGCTCTTATGAAAAACATTGATAAAGTTTTCAAAGTTGCTAAAGATACTGTGAAAGATGCTATAAGCAAAAATGAATTTGATGATGTTTATAAAAACAGAGAACTTCCAAATGGAAAAACTACATTAGAAATGATTAAGAGTAAAGTTTAAATTATTTAAATAAAACTCTTGACAAGATAAATACAATGTATTATAGTTTATAAAATTTAATCCCTGATAGCTCAATAGGCAGAGCAAACGGCTGTTAACCGTTAGGTTGTAGGTTCAAGTCCTACTCAGGGAGTTTAAATATGTTCCATTCGTCTAGTCGGGTCTAGGATAATAGGTTTTCAACCTATTGACACGGGTTCAAATCCCGTATGGAACTTTTTATTGCGGGTTAGAGCAGTTTGGTAGCTCACCAGAGTCATTATCTGGGTGTCATTGGTTCAAATCCAATACCCGCTATTTTTAGGGGATTAGTTCAGTTGGTAGAACGCTTGATTTTGGTTCAAGAGGTCGATGGTTCGAATCCATCATCCTCTGTTTTAGAGGGTTGTCCGAGTTTGGTTTATGGAGCTGGTCTTGAAAACCAGTAACCGTTAATTCGGTTCGTGGGTTCGAATCCCACACCCTCTGTATTTTAAAAAGATAAATAATAAAAAGGTTAGAGGTAACAAATATCAATTTAAAAGCGATTAATAAAGATGTAAAAATTGGAAAATGGATTTCATCAGATACTATTTTACCATTACAGCTTTATGTAAATCAAAATACTAACATTCCTAAACAGTGTGCTGAATTCATTCAATTCCTTGATATTTTACCATCCAATTCCAATAACCCATACGGGTTTGAAAAAATCATCACAGAAGAAAACGTAAAACATTCATTTATAAAAAGAAATAAGAAAGCTAAGAATCATTTCAATCATAATGATAAGAGGATTAAAAATCCTATAAACTATTTTATGGAAATGCTTACATATTCAGATAATGCTTTATTAGACCATATAGAAGACCATATGGACATGTTTAAAGTAAATGATATATCAACATTCATTCAAACAACAACACCGTTTAAAGGGCTATTTAAGACCCATATAAACGATGCTATGATTGAAAGATATAAAGGTGATTTTACTAATCTTAGAAAAGAACTTCTATTCTTTAATATGATGCTTATGCAAATCAGATATCCTGACTTAACATTTACACATGATATTATAGAACAGATATTCGGGCTTAATAAGAATGACACAAGCAAACTATGTGAGAGATATAACCTTAAAGTATCACCAGCACATAGAAAGCTTACATCTATTGAAGCAAGAGATTTAGGTCTACCATCAGCTTCATTAGTATTTGAAAATGAATTTGATGCATACCTTGTGCCTATTGGTTATAATATCAAAGGTAAAGATATTGATGAATCTATTAAGAATCTTCAAGACCGTATCGGTCAAATTCAAGTTAATATGACAGTTTTAGAACAGATTAAAGATAAGATTGAAAATAGAGATTATTACAACAAACTTTTAGACAGAGATGAAATTAAAGAAACTAATGATAAACAAATAGACTATGAAAACAAATTAAGAGAAGATAGATATAATATTAGATTTAACAAAGACAAAGAAATTGATACAGAACAAACTGAGAAAATGAATCAATATACTAAATTTGATTCACACGCTTCATTAGATGAGTATGCTGAAGATATGAACTCTGCAAAATCATCAAATAGGATGTATTTAAAACATTACACATCTAATGACAAATTACAGCGTATACACAACTTTTTACTTTCATATAACATAAGAATGTTCAAAAGATTAAAACTCATTAGAGAGCAATATAACATCATGGCTAGGATTTCCAAATTCATGATGGAAACTGTTAAGCCTTTTGAATTCTTCCTCAATATTAAACCAGTTAAACTTCATATATAATATATCCTTATATTTTATAAGTTACTGATAATATTGTCTTTTTCAAAGTGTAGATTTCTTACACTAATAGGTGAAATTTGTTTAAAATTATTTTAATATAGTTATTAACAAATATTTTACTTATCAAAAATCATTATTCATAAAGTTAGTTGTTTAGGTGGCTCGTCAGAGACGCCTAAACATGCATGTATGGAAGTGTAACGAACATACATGCCATATATTACAAACATATAATCATATATTACACATATAACAAGTTACTTTCAGCAACGCTTACGCTTATGCTGGTAGGTGTTCTCGCTGACACTCGTACACCATACTTCATTGTGATGACATATTTTTTATTCATATTATCATATTAATGCTTGACATATCACAATTATAGGTATATACTTATTCTAATATATTATTAGTGTATACCTATTTTATACACATTTTTATTTGATTATAGGGGGTAAAATAACTTATTATGGGAAAAAGAATTGCTACTGATGGTTTAGACCATTATGTTTCTAACAAAGACTTGTTGAGAGAATTGAAATATTATAACGAAACAGGTGAAATCACAGATGAACTTAGTATCATGATATTCAAAATATGTGATAGATTTGGTTCAAAACACAACTGGTGTGGTTATACTTACAAAGATGATATGGTTGCTGATGCATATATCAAAGTCAGTCAATCTATTCACAAGTTTAATATGACATACAAGTCTGATATACTGTTTAAATGTAAAGAATGTGGTCAAACAACACTTCAACATTTAGATAATAAAAAAACTTGTATGAATAAAGACTGTGATTATGTATCATATGATAATCCTTTCGCATATTTCACATCTATTATATCCAATCAATTCCTTAAATTTCACAATAATGAAGTTTATGAGGATGAAGTGAAATGGAAATCTCTGTATATGCAGAATGAAGCTTATAAAGTTGCTAATGATGGTATGGAGCTTGAAATGCCTCCTGAAGTTAAACAACGCATTCAAAAATATAGTGGTAAATAATATGAAAGTTGGTGTTATAGGCTCAAGAGATTTTGACTGTGAAGACTTTATCTTTGAATGCTTAGATTATATGTTTGATATAGAAAACATCAGCTATATCGTTTCAGGTGGTGCTAGGGGTGTTGATTCTATTGCTGAAAAATATGCTAAACAGCGTGGAATAGAAACAATTATATTTAAAGCTGAATGGGATAAGTATGGTAAGTCAGCAGGGTATAAAAGGAATAAACTGATTGTTGATGAGTGTGATATTGTTGTTGCATTCTGGGATTATCAATCAAAAGGTACTAAACATTCTATTGACTTATGTAAAAAATCTGGCACACAATATATAATAATTGATACAAGAGATGGAACGGAGGATGATATAATATGAAAATAGGAATTATATCTGATTTACATTTAGGTGAATCAGAAGCGATTGACTTTCTTGAATACCAATATAAATCTATGGTATTCTATCTTGAAGAACTTAAAAAACGTGATATCAGCACAATAGTGTTTCTTGGTGATTTTCTGGATGATAGAAAGAAGATAACTTTCATCACATTACAATTCATACAGCAAAAGATTATACCACTTTTATCTGATTTTAATGTGTATATCCTTAGAGGAAATCATGATATCTATTATAAGAACAGTGATGATGTTTGTGGTCTGGATTTACTTTTTAGCGATATACCAAATTTTACAATACCAGATAGAACAGCTGAACTTGTTATAAACAACAAAACTTATCTTTTCATAAACTGGATTAACAGTGAAAACTATGATGATACGGTTAAAACTATTAAGAAATCTAAAGCTGATATTGCATTCGGACATCTGGAACTTGCAAATTTTGAAATGATTAAGGGTATGCTGTGTAAACATGACCAAATTGATAGAAAGCTTTTAAGCAAGTTTCATAAAGTATATAGTGGGCATTTTCATATAGGCGCTACTGATAAGAATATTTGTTATGTTGATACACCTATTCAACATGATTTCAATGATGTCAATGAAGAAAAGGGTATAATTATAATTGATGATGAATCATATGATGAAGAAAAGATTATCAACCCTTATATCAAATATAGAAAGATTATCGTTAATGATGAATCTGATTTAGATGATATTGAACAGAATCAATATATCAAGCTGTATATCAACAATAATGATAAAAAGATACAAAAGAAAATAATCAACTTGACAGACCTTCCAAAACTTAGTATTATTGACAATACATATCAAGCTTCAGAAGATATTGAGATGGATGTATCAAATCTGGACACTGTTGCTATCTGGAATGAGTATTTAGCATTGGCTGATGATATTACTGATAATGACACAGAAGAGATGAATCAAATATTCTATGAAGCTTATAAAGAAGTTGGAGGTGAAAAATAATGTGTGTTAATGTAAAGGTTGATAAAGATAAAATATCAGCATCATTTTATCAACATGATGTAGCTCATACAACTAACAACATAGTAAAACAACTAATGGATAACGCATACGAAGACTTTGAAAAGAGAGTCATTGAAAGTTTACCTGATGAAGCATTAGAAAAACTTTACAGATTGTCATTCAAAGAGTTGTTAAAAAGAGGTGTTCATTTATGAGTGTGTTCTTTACAAGTGACACCCATTTTGACCATAAAAGAATGGCTGAATGGAGACGGTTTGATTCTGTTGAAGAAATGAATGAAACAATTATCGAAAATTGGAATAAGGTTGTGAGAGGCTGTGATACTGTTTATCATTTAGGTGATTTTTTCTGGAAAGAGAATATAGATATTGCTAACAGATTAAATGGTAATGTTAATTGGGTAAAAGGTAATCATGATTATAGAAGCATGTTTAAAGTGGGTAGATTTAACAAGATAACCGATAGTATACATACTATTAAGATTGAAGAACAACCGATTGTATTATGTCACTATCCTTTAAAACAATGGAACAGACAGCCTTACAATGTTTATCATCTTCATGGTCACGCACACGGATGTTTAAAAAGTAGAGAATAATTTTCATGGGATGTTGGTATTGACCACCATCCAGAGTTCAGACCATATTCTTTTGATGAGATAAAAGACATTTTCAAATTTGATGTGGTTGACCATGATAGAATGGGTGGAATATCACCATTTAGAATATATGAGGAATTAAATGAAGTTTAAAAAGGTATCTTTTAAGAATTTTGGTTCGTATGGTAACAAGCTCACAGAGTTTGAATTAGATAATAATGGTATAAATTTGATAACAGGTGTGAATGGTAGAGGCAAGTCAACAGTGTTTTCAGCTGTATATTTTGCTCTATATGGAAAACCTCTTAAAGATGGTGTAAAGAAAGCACAACTTGTTAATACAAAGAATAAAAAAGATTGTTTAGTCATATTAGAGTTTGAGCATGATTCAAACCAATATGAAGTTGAACGTGGTATTAAACCAGATATATTCATTATTAAAAAGAATGGTGAAGAGATAAATCAGGATGCTCATTCAATTGATTATCAAGAAGTCATCAATCAGCTTATCGCAATGGATTATAAGGTTTTCAGAAGTTCTATTATGATGGATGCTTCAACAAAATCATTCCTTAAGAGAACACCAGCAGAGAAAAGAGCTTTTATTGAAAATGTCCTGAGTATCAAAATATATGGTGATATATCTGATGTAATCAAGAAACAGATATCATCTATGAAAACAGAGTTTTATGATGTTGAAAAAGAGATAGAAAAACTTGATAGTAATATACAGATTATTAAAGATTTCAATGAGAAGAAAAAAGCTGAATTCAGTGAAAAGAAATCAGAAATTGATTCTAAAATTAAAGAACTCATTGAACAGAATAAAGATAATGAGAAAGAAGTTGATGATTATAAGGCTCAAAAAGAAAAGTATGTTGAAGCTGAAGATAAATGTAATCAAAAGATTGCTGAACTTAGTAAGTATGAAACTAAACATAAACTTCTTAGGTCTAAATGTAATGATATTAACAAAGATATAGAGTTTTTCAAATCGAATGATGTTTGTCCCACATGTAGACAGGAAATATCATCAGAACTTGTTGAACAGATTGAATCTGGTTATACAACACAACTAAACAAATACAAAGAGGGTATGACTAAACTTGAAGTCGCTCTTTCTCAGATATCTAAAGTGAGTGAGAAGTGTGCAAAAATTACACAGACCATTCGAAACATTGATTCACAGATAACAAGACTGTATTCAGACTATAGAAACAATAATAATAGAATTGATGATTATAAATCTGATTTGAACAAGATTAATAAAGTTCAGAATTCAGAATCTAAAGATGATTCAAAGTATGTAAAACTAAAAGAGTCAAATACAAAGAGAATGGAAGAGATTCAACACAGCATAGTTCTCAGACAGAAAATGATTGAAATTCTCTCAGAAAAGGGTATAAAGAAGTTTATACTCAATAAGTATATTCCAGTTCTAAATTCAATTATTAATGAATATCTTGAATATATGGATGCATTCTATAAGATTGAATTTGATGAAAATATGGATGAAAAGATTGTAGCGGTAGGTTATGAGAAACTTTCATATGATTGTTTTAGTGCAGGAGAGAAACAAAGAGTTGATATAGCTCTTATGTTTGCTTTTCTTGAACTGAGTAGAATGAAAAATAGTGTTAATACCAATCTTATCATGCTTGATGAAATACTTGATATGAGTCTGGATGATACTGGTTTGAATGGTGTGATAACCATTTTTGAGAGATTAAAAGAAAAGGGTTATACGGTCTTTGTAATCAGCTGTAAAGACAATTTACCAGTTGATAGAATAGACAAGGTTATAGAGATTGAAAAGGGTGTATTTAGCATGATTAAGGAGGTTTGATTATGGGTGTTGATTATACTATATTAGACAATGGTAATTGTTTTATTCATTCATTAGTGGTAAAACAATCTGAAAGGCGAAGGGGTGTTGGTACTAAAATGTTAAAAGCTATTGAAGATGAGATGGGTAGTGGTAAAATATTCATTGATGTTCATTTTACTAACACCAACGCTTTTATGTTTTGGTTAAAGAATGGGTTTACATTTGATGGGTGTGTTGATATGGAAGGATATTTCAGCATGACAAAGGGGGTCATATGATTATTGATATAAGTAAGAAAGATTATGAATACTTAAAGTTTCTACAACATGAATTGGAAACACAAGATAATATGTGTACTAATAATCCTATATATGCTGTGTGTTCATATCAAGAAGTACCAACATCAGAAGAATATCAATATTGTTACTTTGTATTGTCTTATAATGATGGTGATTATGAAGAAATATTTTCATCAGATGGCCTGGATTATCATGAACGTAAGATTAAATTCAATGAAACTATGGAACGATATATGATAGATAATTATTTAGAAGATGGTGAACAGATTTCACCTAAAATAAAAGAACTTCTTAATGAAGACCCATATGATTATGAAGAGCATTTAGAAGATATCATATATATGTTTAATGCTGAACATGGTTATAAAATGGAATGTCTAAGTATACATTATATAATGGAACGTAGAGATACAGAACAAACATTTTTAACTGAAGCGGAAGCTAAGAAACATATTGAAATTAATGGACATAACTATAGAAAACCACACATATATGTTCTGAGTGCATTCAGACATAATGAATATGATAGATTAACAAATTTTATAAGGAGTATTGAATGAGTAAAAGTTTTACAATCAGATATGGTGATATTGAAATGGATTGTAATATCAGTAACAAATCAGTTTTTGATTTAGAATATTATGAATTCCTAGAAGGTGATTCAGACCTGTATGAATGGATTGAAGAAGTTTCTAATTTTGGAGAGTGTGTGAAATTTTTTGAAGCTTGTAAGATTGTCAAGGATGGTTAGATAAATATTCCACAAAGGAGTATTTATGAAACCACAAAACAGGAAGACAAAAGGTAAGAAATATGAACAAAAGGTTGCAGACTATTTGCATGAAATGTTCTATGAACACAATAAGACTTATAAAGGTGTTTTTGATAAGTATGGGAATGACCAGCTTAAACCAAGACGGGATTCATCATCAGGAACATTTAATACATCAGTTGGTGATATAGAATTAGGTCTGCTTTCAACCTTTTTTCCATATTCTATAGAGTGTAAACACCATGAGGATTTGAATCTATCTATTAATTCAATCTTTAAGGGTGAAATTAAAAAGGTTATCAACATTTATGAAGAACAATGCGTATTAGCCAGTACGGATGAGCTTAAACCATTATTAGTATTCAAGGCAAACAGAACAAAAGATTTTTGTATGTTTTCACTTGACTATATTAAAAATGATTGCTATACTCATACAACATATTTAAAATATGACAAATACATTATAATGTTGTTCAATGATTTTGTTGATTATTATTTAAGGGGGTAAAAGTTGAATAAAACGTTACAAAAGATTATTAAATCTAGTAAAAATGAATATGCGTTTGTAGCTGATAATGACGATAATATTTATCGTATAAAGAACAGCGTTGACACGGGAGTATACGCATTAAATGCAATGTTATCAGATGGTGATATATTAAAAGGATTCCCACTTGGAAAACGATTCGTGCTTGCTGGTAAGAGTTCAACAGCTAAATCGTTTTTTAGTATGCATATGGCTAAAGCATGGCTTGAATCAGACCCAGAAAGGTTTGTTATTATTTTGGAATCCGAAGGTGCTACTGTAAATGAAATGTGTGATACAGCTGGTCTTGATAAAAGCAGAGTTGTTGTATTTCCTGTTAAATCCATACAGGATGTTAGATTTCAGGTGAATGATACACTTTCAACACTAAAAGAAGAAAAGATACATGAAAAATGCATGTTTATACTTGATTCACTTGGTATGCTTGGTTCTAAGAAACTTCTTGAAGATACAGAAAAACGTAATGAAGCAATGGACATGACCTTTCAGAAATCTGTAAAAGATTTTTGGAGAACAGTATCACTTGATATCAGTCTTACACAGAGTATATTTATTACGGTTGCACACGCATACTCAGAACAAACAATGTATGGTGGTGATAAGGTTGCTGGTGGTGAAGCGGTCGCATATTCTGGTGATATCGTTCTTATGCTTACAAAGGCTAAAGAGAAAGACGGTACTAAACAAGTTGGTGCTGTGATAACACTTAAAAATGTTAAAGACAGATTCAAACCTGAGAATCAGATTATCAAGATTCTACTCAGTTTCAAACATGGTCTATACAAATATTCACATTTACTTGAAGTTGGTAAAGACTTAAACATTATTGTACCAGAAGGACATTCATATATCTTCCCAGATGGTCAAAAAGTGAAAAAGAAAGAGATTTTAGCAAATCCTAAAAAATACTTCACAGAAGAAAACTTAAAAGTAATATCCGAAAAGATATACGCTGAAATGAGTTTTGGTGAAGGCTCTGAATCACTTGAAAACGACTTATCTGAGATTGTCAGCGATGACGAATAACAATCTATATGTTGCAAAGCTTAAAATCAAAGAGGGTGTCTTATTAGACATCTTCTTTGAGATTGTTGATGATTCTATATCATGTAATTATGATGAATCACAACTAGCTAAATATGATTTGACACATGATGATGTTCAATCATATGTGCATGATTTTGTTAATAAGTTGTCGGGTAATATGGAGGATAAATGTCAGTAGATATTGAGAATGATATAATTTTATACAACCTTATAACCAATCAAGAATATGTTTATAAGGTAATGCCACATATGCAAAAGAAATATTTTGCTGATGAGGTAGATTCCAGAATTTTTAGTTTCATAAAGAAGTTTGTTGATAAATATTCAACATTACCTTCTTATAATGTTTTGAAAACACAACTGCATAAGTCTAAGATGACTGAAAATATGACAGAAGCAGTTTTAAATAGAATAGAAGCTCTTAAAGAATTTGATGATAAATATGATTTTGATTGGCTTGTTGATAACACTGAACAATGGGTTAAAAGACAAGCTATGTATGATGCTGTTTTAAAAACAACAGAAGTTATAGAAGACCCCGCTGAATTTGGAAATATTCAGGAATGGATAAAAGAGGCTATGGCTATATCATTTGATAATACCATAGGTCTTGAATTCGGTACATCTGATAATATCATGAAGAACCATGAAAGATATATGAAACCAGACAATAGGTTTTCAACTGGATTTGAATCATTTGATGATATATTGGGTGGTGGTCTACAGGAAAAAACGCTTACACTATTCTTAGCACCTACCCATGCTGGTAAATCTATGGCAAAGATAGCACTAGCATGTAACTATTATAGACAGGGTTATGATGTTCTTTATATTACATTGGAAATGTCTGAAGAGGATATTAACCAGCGTATAGAAGCAAATCTTTTTGATAGGGTAATCAATGATATACCACAAATCAAGGATTTTGGAGAGTATAAAGAGCTTTACACAAGCAATATCAAGTCTGAATATGGTAGAATGGTTATTAAAGAATACCCAACTGCTGGTGCTGATACAAACACTTTTAGAGCATTGATAAATGATTTGAAATTGAAACTATCATTTAGACCAAAGATTGTATTTATTGACTATCTTCAAAACATGAATAGTGTTAGGGTTAGGAATGATAATAGTTATAACACTGTGAAATCTATTGCTGAAGAAGTAAGGGGTTTTATGGTAGAGAATAAGTTTGTAGGTATATCATCTGTTCAGGGTAACAGGGGTTCTTATGAGCAACAAGACATTGATTTGACTAATACATCAGAATCCGTTGGTATTAACTATACAGCTGATAACATGATAGGTATGATTTATCCTGAAGAACTCAGAGACCAGCAAACACAGTTGTGGAAGATGCTTAAAAATAGGGCTGGTGGTATCGTTGGTGATAAGATTGCAATGACAACAGATTTTGAAAAAGCTACATTCAAGGAGAATAAACATCATTTCTTTGAAAGTAAGAAGGTTGAAACTGATGTAACTATTACACAGGATAAGAAAGATAAGAAAGAACGTAGTGTTAGAGTTATTGAAAACATGGACGATGATGTCAATGATTTAATCAGTATTCTGGATGAGGATTAGGATAAATAATAAAAAGACTTAAGGATGTATTAATGGAATATAAAGTTGGTTCAAAAATTGACAAAAAAGATATAGTTTATAAAACTTTTACAAAAGACAATAAAGCTCTTTTTGTAGTTGTAAACCGTGATAACACTGACAAAAAAGGTAAACAAGATGATTATCAAATGTTAGTTGTTGATGGTAGAACGTATGAGATAAAGCAGAATATAGGCTCACACCCTAGTGAAAAGGGTGCTGTGAAATATGCTAAAAATAACAATCTCATTGAAGGTTATGATATAGATTTAAAACAGGTGTTTCTTGAAGGTGTTGATTCAAAGGGAAAATCACTTATTAAAGACATGATTAATAAAGATTCTGAACTATCAAAACTTGCTAAATCAGCAAAAGGTAATGAAGGTAAATTACTTGACCTGTTTGATAAATTTATAAGCAAATATTCAAAGGATATTGAATCATTTAAGAAGAAATACAAAACATCAGATGAGACTATTTCAAATATTATATATGATATAGTACAGGGTTAATAATGCCTACTGTTAATAGCACACTAACAAAATATTTGGCATATCGTTTTGCTGTGTTAATCAAGAAACCATTTACTGAATGGGAAGCTTTCAATCAAGGTTTAATTGATAAAGATGGTGAAGTGATTAAAAAACCATCAACTCCTGAAGAAAAAGATGCACTTGATACACTCAGTAATCTTGTAAGAAAGATTAAAAAGGTTATGGTCAAATATATAGGTGATAACAAGATGATAAATTTTCTTATAGCTTCATATCTGTTAAAAGAAGATGTGTCATATGATATTGATATAAATTCAATTTGCAGTATTGAAGAACAAGAAACATTAAAAAATATATTAGAATTTCTAAGGGAGAAATAGAATAATGCCTACAGCAACAGTGAAATCTTTTGCAGACAAAACAGGTAAATCTGTTGGTGAAGTTGAAAAGCTTTATAATGATGCAAAAGCAATTGTAAAAAAAGAGTACCCTGATATAAAAGAAGGTGATGACAGATTTTATCAATTAGTCATTGGCATTCTTAAAAACATGCTTAAACTTAATGAAGAAACTGCAACAGGCGATGTTGCTATTCCAACACAACCCATGCAATTAAATAAACATGTTGATGGATGTCCAATTTTCGATTGTGAAGATGATACATTTTGGTTTCTTATGGGTAAAAGACGTAATAGAGAATGGTTTAAAAACTTTTATCGTTACCCAGATATGGCTGAATATGCAAGAAAAAACAAAGGTTCTAGGATGTATATTAAAAACACCTCTATTGATGGTGGTATGCTAACTAGAATTGATATATAGGGATGTAAATGGAAAAAATAAATTTTAATGAAGTATACCAAGAAATTATAAGTGAAAGGTTAATCGTTGTAAACAATGATGCTAAATATAATCAAGTATTGATACTTGGTGGTGGTGCTGGTTCTGGTAAAGGGTTTGCAATCAAAAAAATGATTAATTCATCACAATATAAAGTTATTGATACTGATGAACTTAAATCAATGTTGATAAGAATATCAAACCTCAAAGATAAGTATGATTCAATTAAGAATCTTGACCTTAGAAAACCCAATGATGTATTTTACTTACATTCATTTGTTGAGGGTGATTTTGATGCATATAAAAATATGAACCCAGATGACCAAAGAGCATTTGATAATGACAAGGATATAATTTCTCTTAGAAGTGATAAATTGTTCAAATCTATAGGTAGTGCAAAATCTGGTATCAAACCGAATCTTATATTTGATATAACATCTAAAAATGTTAAGAATATTAAAAAGGCAATAACACCAGCTATTGAAATGGGTTATAAATCTGAAGACATTAGTTTAGTGTGGGTTCTTACTAATTATGAACTTGCAATTAAAAATAATGCTGGTAGAAGCCGTGTTGTTCCTCATGATATACTTTTAGCTACTCATGAAGGTGCTAGTATGACTATAACAGACCTTATAGGTGGTAATTCTTCAGAGCTATCTGATATCAATGGTGAAGTATACGTTATATTTAACAATAGAGATTTTACAATCAATTATGAACAAACTGGTAATCAGAAAAGCGATAAAAATACAACACTTAAAAACTTTCTTTATGTTAAAGTAAAAGAAAAGGGTAAACCTTTTAAGAGTATGGATGAAATCAATAAAGACCTTGCATATAAGATTCAAAGTCTTATAGATGATGCGAATGCTGACCAAAAGAAAAGTTTCAAAGACATAAAAGGTAAAGATTTTAAATATATGATACTGTCAAATATACCAAAAACAAAACAGAATCAATATTTATGGAATAAATAATAAAAAACTTGTTGACATATAATTTAAAGGCTGTATATTGATTGTACAGCCTTTTGTTTTTGTGAGGTAAATATGGAATTTAAAAAAGACAAATTTGGGTATTATGACCTTGAAATTTATCGGGGTTATGAATTACGTTACTATGATTCAGACCCATATGACAAAGTAAGAGTTTGGAAAGATGATGAAGTCGTATTCAGCTATTCATGGTTAATAAAAGATTGTGAATTAGAAGCTAAAAAATTTATTAACAAAATACTTGACAAAGAATAGAGTATGATGTATTATTAGTTATCAAGACAAGAGAGGTTTTATTATGTTAATAAAGAATGTGGAAAAGATTAATGAAATAAAAGGTAAAGGTACTTGTATTGGGATAATTAAAACACCAAAAGGAAATATGTCTATAATAGCTGTTGATAAATCAAATGGGTTTTCAACATGATATATACCAAAAAGATTTCTTTATGTTCAACTACCAACTGGCTCAATTTATACAATAACAAAGGATTCATATAACCACTGGAAAAGTGAATTCGATATAGTTTGGTTTGATGGTATAGATTGGTATGATAAATTGGCTTTAAAAAAGTAGTTGACAATGTATTTCAGATATGTTAGTATTAGTTATCAAGACAAGAGAGGTTATATTATGAGTAGATTCATTCCAATCAAAGAAGTTGCTAAAAATCTTAGAGAGTTTCTTAAGAAAAACAAAGAGTTCAAAAACCACAAATTTTCTATCACAACTGATAGAGGAACTTTTACACAGAAAATTTATGTTGCTCTTATGGTATCACCAGAGAACCCATTTAAACCAGAATCAAAATACTATAGTGAAGCTGAAGATGGTTCACTTTATCAGTATGGATGTTATCACTTCACTAAAGACTGTTATGAGCGTTCAGACCTGAATGAAAAGTATATGAAGATGTTCCAGAAGATTAAAGAATTTCTTTGGACTATGAATTATGATGATTCTGATATCATGACTGATTATTTTGATAGAGGTTTCTATGAAGATTATTCAGTCGGCAAATGGGATAAAGATTTTATAATCAAACCCGTTTAATAGACATCTTTAGATAAATATATAAAATAACGAGGTTCATCAAATGAAAGTTCCAGATTTTAGAGAAATGTTCAATGAAGTAAAAAAGGATAAATTCTATTTTACATATAAGGGTATAGATGTTAAAGTAAATGATACTTTGCAACATTCACTCGCATCACGCCTTAAAAGGGCTAGTATCAACATGGACAATTTTATACCAGATATAAAGCAAGCGATAGATAAATCTGATAAACAAGGCGTTTATGCCTATATCAAAAAGGATAAAAACTATAAGTATCTTGCTAAATACAATCCAAGACAGAATGAAATGTTTGTGTTGACTGTATTAAGTCCAACAATGGATAGACTTGATGTTGACTATAAAGTTGTGATAGAATGTTTTGAAGAGTTCTTCAACTTTGAGTTGGCTGAAAATGATTATTATATTATCAGGGATTCTGAAAATGATATGGAATACTTCATGGAAAGTATTGACGGTAATAAAACACTAACTATAATTGATGATGAGAACAATTCATTGTCTATACCAGTTATTGAAATATAAGGTAGGTAATAAATGAGTGAACTAAACAAAGAAAGACTCCAAGAAATATTTCTTGAAAGCACTGAATATGAACTATATCATGATACGTATACATCAGCTATTCAGACTGCATTAGATTATGCTATTAAAAAAGGATATCAGACTGATAAAGAAGAAGTTGCTGATATAGTTGGTCTAAATTCATCAAGACCAAAGAAAGGCAAGACAACACGTGTAACCATACCACTTTATAAAAATGGTAAAGAGCAGAGAAAAGCTTTGCATATTCAAGTTTATGATAGAGGAACTTCCAATAATTCATATGAATTAAATGTTTATATATCTTGACATGAAATAAGATATATTGTACACTTTTATCAAGTGAGGTATTATTATGAAAAGAGAAAATATTATAGAAATTTATGAATCAGTGGAATTTAGAGAATTATTTAGATTGTATAAATCTGGTAATTATTATAAATTTGTAAGTTTGGCTATAGAAAAATACACAGTTGATGGGTTTTCAGACCTTATATCATATTATGAATTTGAAAACTATTTTCAAATAAAAGGATGTGTATTTGAAATAATGGTTAAATTTAGATGGTATAAAGGTAAAAATTCACTGAGTAAATGAGGTAAAGCATGAATACAAATTTTGTAGACATCTTTAATGATGTGATTAATGAAGGTAAAAATAAACTACTCTTTAAAAACGAATATATTTTCAAACTTAAGAGTAGGTATATAATTGATACCAAACACGCATCACAAAGAGTCATAGAGCGTAATGAGCTAACTGAAGATGAACTTGTTGAACTATACAGCAAAATCATTAAAGGGTTTCTTGAAAAGGGTAGCTCATATACTGATAAAGATGGAACTTATCTAATCTTTAGTAAGAGTATGAATCAAGGTATCGTTGTTGGATACCGTAAAGATTATAACAAGATTAATGATAAGAGACATTTTATAGTTGTGACCTTTCTTCCAAGAGGTAGAAAGAATCCAAAACCAGACACAGAGCTTATAACAGTTGAAGCCTTTGAAAATGCATGGGTTTCAAAAGAGTTTATACAGTATATGGAAGATATATCTGTTGATAATACACTGGCTGAATCTGTAATCCCTAATGGGGATAACACATTCAAAGTCAGAGATATATTTGATGAAGAGTATGAATTTTCATTTTACTATGAAGATTCAAAAGTATGGAATTTTGTAAATTCCTTTGAACTGATTGAAATAGATTAATGAGGTAGTGAAATGGAAGATGTACTTAATGTATTTAATGAGGTAACACTTAGTAGGGTTTGGAATCATTTCAAATCTGATAGAGCGGTTGTTATTATGACAGGTTTCAGAGATGAGAAATCTAACAAAGAGAATATACAAGCAAATAAAGCCATTGCATCACAGCTTAAAAACGCTGGGTTTGGTTATGTATTTGTTGATGGGTTCTGGGTTGAAAATCAAGGTACTGCTGATGAAGTTGAAGTAAGCGAAGATTCAATATTTGTAACTGCTGATGCTTCAGAAAAGGATAAACTGATTAAACTTGCACATGAACTTGCAAACAAATATAACCAAGATGCGATATTTGTAAAAGAATCAAAGGATAATGTTTATCTACTTTTTAAAAATGGTAGTAAAGAAAAACTATCTGGTGGACTTAAACCAGATAAAGTTTCTCAATTCTATACTAAACTTAGAGGTAGAGGAAACAGAACATTTGTTTTTGAAAGTGTGAAACCTAGTGTGACACTTTATGGTAAATGGTCAAAAAATTATAAAAAAGATTAAAAAGATGTTGACATGATTGACCTTATGTAGTATGTTTATTATGTAAGGTCAATTAAACAGAGGGTAGATTATGATGACATTTCAAGAAGCAATTGAACACGCCAATAAATGGAAATATAGACTCAATCAAGATAATTTTGTCATATCCGCAAAACCAAAAGGGGATTGTTATCCATATGAAGGAATTATTACTATGGACGGGGGTAATAAACTTGATATCACCAGTGAACAATTTATAGATATAGTAAGAATATTAGCGAAATAGAGGATATATTATGAAAAGAACATGTTATGGATGCAAAGCATTACATTATAATTTGGATAAATGTGATTTAGGATTTGAAACCGCTTGGGTTAGTGTTGATTTAAAAACTTCAAATGGTAAAATATATAAAAACATGAGTGGTAGTTTAAAACCACTTGAAGAATGTCCCAAACCAAAAACAAATGATGAATTAATCATTTGCAATAAACTGAAGCGAGAAGGTAGATTATGAACAACACACTTTTACAAGTTCTAATGATTCTTAAAAATCATTCTAATCACAACTATCTTGTTGGTGGTTGTGTCCGTGATAAACTGTTAGGTAAAGTTCCCCATGATTGGGATATTGTTACAGATGTTCAAATGGATATTATTGAGCAATCTTTTACTGACAACGGTTGGAAAGTTGATGCAACTGGTAAAAATTTTCTTGTTATGAATGTTTCCAAAAATGGGGAAATGTTTGAAATTGCTAACTTTAGAAAAGATGGTTGTTATGCAGATGGAAGAAGACCAGAAACGGTTGAAATCGGTACTATATATGAAGATGCTGAAAGGCGTGATTTCACGTGTAATGCACTTTATTATGAACCATTCACAGATATAATCATAGACCCTCTTAATCAAGGTATAAAAGATATTGAAAATAGAATACTTAGATTTGTGGGTAATCCAAAGGATAGAATTCAAGAAGATTATCTCAGGGTTGCACGATTTTACAGATTTATAGGTAAAGGATTTACACCTGATAAGAAATCTTTGAAAGCATGTAGAACTTACTTTGAGAATATGATGCTTCATACTCCTGCTGAAAGATTAAGAATTGAAATAGAAAAAATGGTGATGGGAAATGATTAAACTAGATATACTTTATATAGTCTTTCATATTGTGTCTATTATGGTGTTTATAAAAATGGGAATGTTTAAACCGACAAGCGCAGATTTTGACGGAGCTAAAGGATGTGACGCATTTTTGATGTTTCTAATTTTAATTGTCCCGTGGGCAGTGTGGGGTATCATGACATTAATGTGGCTTGATGATAATAAAGATACTAAAAAAGCTAAAATAATCAGTTTTGTTTTAGCTATAATAGGAGCAACACCAATTGTCATGATTGCAATAAGAATAATAAAAATAATAAAAATGTCTTGACATGAATATATTATATGTTATACTTAGGTATAATAAAACATGAGGTAAAAAATTATGAATGTAAGACATTTCAAATCGGGTGATATTTATGATAAGGACAATGTGTTCTCAGAAGAAGCTAGAAGTACGCTAGTATCTAAAGATGAAATTATAAAAACATTTGAAGATACTGCAATAGCAATGGTTTTGGATATTACAAATGTATCAGATTTATCTGGATACATAGATAACATGATTAAAAATAAAAATTTGTACGAACATATTTCATTAAACAATAAAAGTTATGTTTATATAAATGATAATCAAGAGAGGAACATCCAACAAAACCTGTTAAAGATATACTCAACAAAAAAGAAGGGTATTTCAGTATATGCTGTTATATACGAGGATGAACTGGCTCATTTTTCAAAAAAATATCCAATTTTTTCAATAGCTGTTTATACAACAAAGGATGAAATTTCAATAGATGATTTTCCATCTGAAACGCCTATTAGTAGAACTCCATTTATCTTTGAAGATGTTAATGATATGTTTAATTATATTAAATCATATTACGACCCGTTTAAAAGTGAAGATTATTATAATGACACCTTGATATCTACAATGGATAGGTTTATAAAAGGAAAATCAAAGATTTGTAAACCAAGTCAGATTTCTATATATAATGTTCCTAGATACAAAGAAGTTATTAGGAAAGTAAGCAATGAAGACAATATTATTAGAGGTATAGAAAAAATTAAAAGTGATGGTGGAAATATTTACAACATTATCGAGAGTAAATTACAATGTCGAGTAAGTGCCGAGATTTTTGTTGCATACTCTAATGTAGATGATGATACACAATATTTACATCATGGCACACCAGATACAAGAATATATCTGCAATACCACTTTTTAATGAAGAATATGCCTGAAAACCAAACTCTTATACTTTTAAGATATGATAATTTTTATATCATATTTAGTGTAAAGGGTAAAATGGATGAATTGAGATTAAAAAACGAATATGTCACTTTCTTAAAAGAGGATGCGGAAAAAGAACTCGGTTGTGATATATGGTAAGGGGGATAAAAAAATAATGTTAAAGGAAAATGTTGAGCAATATTTAGACAGGTTAGAAAGAGAACAAAACATGTATATAAAGGTTAAAAAGTTTAACAAAATATTCTACATAAGAAAGGATGTTTATAGACTTGAAAACATCACATGGAAATTGCCAAACGGTGATTATAGATTAGATGAGAATAAATTTTTTATGATATCAGATTATATTATTGATATAACAACTAATTCTATACTGAAATGTAGGGAAAGTATTGAATATATACTTGATAACATGTGTAATGTTACTGAAGTTAAGGAGGATATCTAATGAGTAGCAAAAGACATTGTGATGTATGTGATGCAATAATTAATGATGGTGATGCAAGTTACACCATAATAATTAACAAGGGCGAATACGAGTGTAAAACTGATGATGTTTGTGTATCCTGTATAAAAAAGATTCAGGATATAGGGGTTAAACTAGACTTACAGAGTAAATTCAGTATAAAAGATGGTAGAGGATTGAGATGAACAAACCACAAATGGTTGAAAACAATAAAATACTTGAATATATGGTGGGTTCACATCTGTATGGACTTGCAACACCTGAATCAGATTTAGACTTTGCTGGTGTTTTCATACCTGATAAAGAATTTATATATGGTTTTCAGAATATTGAGGAAGTAGACCTATCAATTGAATCCAAATCGCCAGATGGTAGAAATGATGCAAATGCAGTTGATAGAAAGATGTATACCGCTCAAAAGTTTCTAAAACTTGCAATGGAGTGCAATCCAAATATAATCGAACAAGTATTCGTTAATGAGAGTAATATTATATATAAAGATACTCTTGGTCAAATGATACTTGATAATAAACATATATTTCCATCTAAACTTATTAAACATAGGTTTGGTGGTTATGCTATATCACAACAAAAGAAAATGCTTGTGAAGCCTGATAATCTGAAAGAGTTGATGGAAGGTAAAGAAATACTTGAAAAATGGCTTGAGCTTGATGCTAAAGAAATGATTGGGAATGAAAGATTTCTGAATCATATGTATAATAATGAAAATGAGAAACCTGTTTTTGAGGATAAGAAAGACCATGTTAAATGTGGTGATTTAAACTTTCAGAAACATGTAATGGTTAAGAAAGCGTATAAAATGATAGATGAGAGGCTATCAAAAGCTTCACATCGAAAGGAAGGGTGGTTGCAACATGGATATGACCTAAAATTTTGCCATCATTATATAAGGCTGTTTTTAGAGGGTATTGAACTTTTTGAAACTGGTTCTCTACAGTTCCCACTTAGACACCATGACTTGCTTATGGATATTAAGACAGGTAAGTATAAACTAAATGAAGTGATGGAAATTGGTGAATTTTTTGATGATGTGTTTAATAGAGCGTATGAAAAAAGTGAATTGCCAAGTAAACCAAATTATGATAAGGTTAACCAACTTTGTATAGATATACATGAACAATTTTTAGAGAGGTGATGATGAGGAATAAAATACAAATCACGAATGATAAATGGTATGGAGAATCAGTATATATTGACCCATGTTGTGATAATCCAAATATACAAACTAAATATTCCAGTTATAATGATACCTATTTTGTTAACTGTGAATCATGCAAGGCTTGGGATAATAATAGATGTTTTTCCGATATAAATTTAGTTAAAACAACAACTAGAGTCCTGAATGATGAAAAATATAAACTTAAAAAAAGATTGGATGAAATTGATAAAAGGTTAGATTGGTTAAATGAACAAAATAGGAGGATAATGATATGATGCTCAAATATGGTAAAACACCAAAATTTAGAGATTTCTATAGTAATATAAAGAAGTGTATGGATTTTCAAGGGATGGATGAGAATGGTTATCCAATCATTTATTCACCAGCTGAATATCCTGATGTTAAAGTAATAGGAAGCCCGAAAGTGCATGGTACAAACGCTGGTATTTCTATACATCCTGATGGGGTGGTTATTGGAATGTCTAAAGAAAATATCCTAGTTGAAATCAGCCCTGACAATGATGTAAAGATTAAAAGTGGTAATGCAAACTTTGAAGATTATGTAATTGCAAATTATGAAACATTCAGAGAGATTAGGCAAACTTTTACAGACCTTAATATAGTTAAACCAAAAGAAATATTTACTATATATGGTGAATGGACTGGTAAAGGTATTCAAAATGGTGTTGCTGTGAACAGTCTCGATAAGTTTTTAATGGTATTCAATATGAAAATGACCACTATAGAAGATGGAAATACTGTGTCACGTTGGATAGATGAAAAAATGTTCAATACATGTTTTCAGCATCTTGACAAATATAACACAATTCGGATGTTCAATATTAAACAATTCACAAATTATGAATTTGTTTTCAATATTAATAATGTTGAAGCTTGTCAAGAATACATGGATGAAAAGACTCTTGAGGTAGAAGAAAATTGCCCCGTTGCATCTTTTGTTGCTGACCATGATAATGTCGAACTTCCAATGACAATTGGTGAAGGTATTGTCTGGATTGCATGGTATAAAAATGAAAGGTTTATCTTTAAAACAAAGGGTGATAAACATACTAAAACCCCTCAAAAATCTAAGAAAACAAGAGTATCAAATATCGACATTGAACAAATGAAAAATATTACAGAGTTCATTGAAACATATTGTACTGAAGATAGAATGGAACAAGGTATTCAACAAATATTTGGTATTGGAAATGATATTGACATTAAACAAATTGGTGATTATATTAGATGGGTTGTAAACGATATTAGAATTGAAGAAGCTGATGTAATTTCTGAATCTGGTTTAGAAATGAAACATATTGGTAAATATATTCAAAATAAAGCTAAAAGATATTTCTTTGATAAGCTTAAAGAGGTGGGATAAAAATTGAAAAGAATAGTATTACTTGACTTTAGTGCTATTGCTCATTCAGATTGGCATGGTGCGGTAAAAAATGAAAAGACTATAGCACATGATGATAAAATGGATTATCATGCTTACATTGTTATGACTCATATTAAGCAGTATATAGCTAAGTTTTTACCAATCGATGAATTTGTTGTCTGTTGTGATGATGGTTCATGGCGGTATGATTTCTATGAGTATTACAAATATAAACGTAATCAAAAGAAAAAGGAAGACCCGCTCACATATGAACTTATGAAAGAGTCAATGGATAATATCCTTACAGCACTTGATAAATATTTTCCTTATAATGTTGTAAAGGTTAAAAAGGCTGAAGGTGATGATGTAATAGGTGCGCTTGTTGAAGAGTTGCATAATGAATTTGATGATATAGTTATTATATCCAGAGATAAAGACTTTCAACAGCTTCAAAAATATAAGAATGTAAGACAGTATAATTACATGAAAGATGAATTTATCGTCTGTGATGACCCTTATGCATATCTGAATGAAATGTATCTGATTGGTGATTCCGATGACGGTGTGCCAAATATGCATAGTCCTGATAATATATTTCTATTACCAGATAGACAGAAACAGATGAATAAGAAAGTCAAATCTGAATATCATGAAGGTATAAAAGAGTATGTGAAGAAACATGACCTGAAGAAAAATTTTATTAGGAATAGGAAACTTGTTGAACTGAGTTCTAAAACAATTCCTAAAAAACTATTTGACAACATTATGTATATGTATTATGATAATAAAAATAATGGTCGTACTAAGATTAATTACATGGGCGTGTTTAAATATTTATCCGCTCATGTTCCAGCTTATGAGACTGATAGTAAAGGATTTGAAATATAAATGGATAATTGGAATCAATTACGTTTTACATGGTCAAGGTGGCGTTCTGGGAGTCCACTAGACTTTTTTACTGAATGTAGGACAAATGCTTTAATTGCCAAAGGTCATATGCTAAGAGAGTATGCAATCGCCTATTGCAACGCAAAAATACTCTCTTGCAGACCTAAAAGAAATCATAAAGCAGTAATGTTTTACAAAGATGGTGAACATTTTTGGTTTCATTTGTCTGATTATGAATTTGATAGAATATTTAAGGAGGTTTTATAATGATAGAGAGACTTGAAGACATCGGATTTTATACTATGGATAATAATAGAGCAAAATCTGTATCAACAGAAACAGACCTTTGGAGGTGTGAACTTATTCTGACTGATACATGCAATTTCAAATGTCCATATTGTAGAGGTGTTGAAAAAGAAAATAAAGGTATGATGTCTTGGGATAAAGTAAAGTTTATTATTGATATGTGGGGTAGTCATAACCTTAGAAATGTTAGATTTTCAGGTGGTGAGCCTACTATGTGGAAATATAAAGGACATTTCTTTGATTATGACCTTGTTGATGTTGTTAAACATGCTAAAAGTGTTGGAATAGATAGAATTGCTATCTCTACTAATGGTTCAGCCGACCAATATTTTTATGAAAGACTTATTCATGCTGGTGTAACAGATTTTAGTATTTCACTTGATGCTTGTTGTGCTGAAGAGGGTGATAAAATGGCTGGTGATATTAAAGGTAGCTGGGATACAGTTATTGGAAATATCAAATTTTGTGCTAGTCATACATATACAACAGTTGGAGTAGTATTCACAGAAGATACAATTAATACATTTAATGATGTTATCGCATTTGCATCAGATGAACTTGGTGTCGATGATATCAGGATTCTAAGCTCTGCACAATGGAATGAAAAGTTCAAAGATATTCATGTTGATGAAAAATATCTTGCTAAACATCCAATTTTAAAGTATCGTGTTGACAATTTTAAAGATGGGAGACATGTTAGAGGTATTGAAGAAGGTGATTGTGACTCATGCAAACTAATGCTTGATGATATGGCAATCCTAGCTGATAAACATTATCCATGTATCATTTATATGAGGGAACAGGGTAAAGCAATTGGTGAAATTGATTATACTAATGACCCATATGAAGAAATGATTAGAATTAGAAAAGAGCGTAAAGAATATATAGAAAAACTGAAGGGTGATTCTATTTGTAAAAAGAATTGTCTTGATGTGTGTATAGATTATAATAATATAGTTGATAAATTTCAAGGAGGATGTTAAAATGGCGAAATATCGTGATGCAAAAGAAAGAGCGAGAATAAAGAGAGATAAAAGACAAAGTGAGATTGATTCAAGACCAACACCAGTTAAAGATACACATCCATATGAGATGATGTTTAACGGCTGGGCTACAAATAAAAATTAAGGAGGTTTTATAATGATTGTTGTATGTAATGAAGAAAATGGTAAAAAGGTTCAATTTGAAAATGCTATTAAAGCGGAAAAATTTGTATTGGATGTTTGGCATATCACACAGGACTTGGAACTAAGATTTGCTCTATATGAGATTGATTGTCCTTTTTATGAATATGATGGTGATTTTAACGATGATAATCTTATAGGAGTTTTTAGAGATTATGAATATATTGCAAAGGGTGACTTATGCAAGAAATAATTGAACAGTGTATAATGGATGGTCTAGTTGTAAAACTTCCATCATTTCAACTTGATAGAAAAGATTATATGAATCTTAAAAAATCGGCTGAAAAAAATGGTGGTAAATGGTCAAGAAAAGAACAAGGTTTCGTGTTTGGCTCTGAAGCTCAAATTGAATCTTTTATGGGTGGTGGAAACCTGAAAAAAGAATATCAATTTTTTCCAACTCCAAAAGATGTTATTGACATTATGCTTCAGAATATTAATATCATTGACAATGATATTATACTTGAACCATCAGCTGGTAAAGGTGATATTATTAAAGCTGTTCAACAACATCTAAATGATTATGGTATTAAAAATACTCAGATTGACTATTGTGAACTAAACCCAGATATGAAGAAACCACTTGAAGAAACAGGTTTTAATATGGTAGGAACTGATTTTCTCAATCTAAACAAACCAAATTTTTATGATGTCGTTATAGCAAATCCACCATTTACAAAAGGTCAAGATATCATACATTTTAAACATATGTATGATTGTTGTAGAAAGGGTGGTGTTGTTTGTAGTGTGATGAGTTCAAGTTTCACGTTCAATTCAACTAAGAAATTTCAAGAGTTTAGAGAGTGGTTAAAAACGGTCAATCATCATATCATTGAACTTGATGAGGGGATGTTTCAAAGTAGTGGAACAAATGTTAAAACTGTGATACTAATAGTTGAAAAATAATTAAAGAGGTATAACAATTCTTATAGTTGACATAATGTATCTTAGATTGCTGTCATTAGACCAATATATAGAGACAAACAACGGCAAATATTTTGCACATTTTAGATGTCCTGTATGTGGTGATTCACATAAATCTAAGTATAAAAAACGTGGATGGGCTTTTAATAATAATACTCTGATTAGTATAGGTTGTTTCAATTGTGGGTATAATGACACATTTTACAACTTTCTCAGAGACCATTACCCAGAAATGTTTGATAGTTATAAGATGGAGTGTTTTAAACAGAAACTTGATAAGTCTGATAAGAAGGTCGTATTTGAAGAACAGAAACCAAAGGAAACAAATATACATAATGATTTGGTAAAGGTATCAGACTTACCACCATTTCATAAGGCTGTTAAATACCTTAAATTCAGGCTTATACCTGAGAAATACTATGATTATATGTACTACACTTCAGACTTTGAAAAGTTCGTTAAATCGCAATTTAAGGAGTCTGATGATGGTATAATAAATGACCCTTCACCTGAAAGAATTGTAATGCCACTGTATACACAGAATAAAAGTATATATGGTTATTGTGGTGCTAGGGTAGATAGAAGTAGTGATAATAAAAAATATATAAATATAAAACTCAAAGAACATAAAAAGGTTTATGGTTTGGAAAGATTAGACCGAACAAAACCTATATATGTTACAGAGGGTATTTTTGATTCGCTTATGGTAGAAAATGGGTTAGCTGTACTTGGGGGGATGGCTAACCTAGATTTTCTATCTGAATATTCAGAATTGGAAAATTTTATCTTACTGTTTGATAATGAAAAACACAACCCAGACACAATGAAGTTCATGGAAAGAGCATTGAAGAAGGGTTTTAAAGTGTGTCTATATCCAAAGACATTCAAATATAAAGACTTAAATAAAGCTCATACAGAAGGATTGACATTAGAAGACATTTCAAATATGATACATACTAATACAGTTCAAGGTCAAAAAGGTTTATTAAAGTTTAAGTTATGGAGGAATCATTGACTAAGTTTTATACAAATATCTGTGTGCATGATGGGAAGGTGTACCACACAGGATTTATAAATGGAAGAAGATTTAGAAAACATCATGAATTTAACCCAACTTGTTGGATACATGACCCGTCAGAGCAATATGATTGGAAAACCATCCATGATGAGTCAGTCCAGCCAATAAATTTTGAATCTATATCTGAGTATAGAAAATATATGTTTAAGAATAAAAACATGTTTCCTATATATGGTGATATCAAGATTGAAACACAAGCAATTTCACATTATTATAAGAAAGAGATAGACTTTGATTATTCTCTAATGAAAGTTTTCTTTATAGATATTGAGACTCCATCAAATCAGGGGTTTCCACAACCTATATATTCACCTGTACCAATTAGGTCAATTGTTGTCAAAGATAAATTTGCTAAAAAGTTTCATGTGTTTGGAGATGCGGTATATTCAGGTAAATTTGATGAAGTTAAAGATGAAATCGTATATTATCACTGTGATGATGAATATGACCTGTTACTCAAATTTGTTCATTTCATGGAAGTTGAAAAACCAGATTGTTTAGTTGCATGGAATGGTATACAATTCGACTATCCTTATATCATTGAAAGATGTAATAAAATCATTGGCAAAGATAATACATCATTACTTTCACCACTTAGAGAGGTTAGATGTCATTGGAGTGTTGATGATAAAGAAAATGATATTGCTAAACCATATATTAAAGGAATTACACTTCTTGACCTTATGGAAATCTTTTCAAAATATTCCAGAACAAAAACAGAAAATAGAAGACTTGACACAGTTGCAACGGCTGTTATAGGTGAAGGTAAATTTGAATATGAGGAAGATAACCTTTGGGATTTGTTTATCAATGATTATGAAACAGCTATCAATTATAACATTATAGACGTTGAAAGAATGGATAACATTGATGACATTGAAGGGTTGTTAGAACTTCATTATAGCCTGTCTTTTATGGCTAAATGTTCTATTGATGATGCTATGGGTAGTATTAATCTTTGGGATGCTTTTATATATAATAGACTGAAAACTGATAAAAAGGTTATACCACCAAAATCAGAACATGATAAACATAGATATGCGGGTGCGTATGTGCATGAACCAAAACAAGGTTTATATAAATGGTTTTTATCATTTGACCTCAATAGTCTATACCCTCATTGTATTATGCAATGGAATATTAGTCCTGAAACATTAATTGATGCTATGATTGAAAATGTTAGAATGGATGCTATTGATGAAAGATTTTTAAATAAAGAAATAGATGTTAAAGATGAAATATTAGCTGGTAATGGTCAATACTTTAGAAAAGATAAAAAAGGTATACTTCCTATGATAATGGAAGAAGTGTATGCACTTAGAAAAGCCATTAAAAAAGAATCTCTTGCACTTAAACAGAGGGTAAAAGATGGTGAAAAACATTTAGAACCTGAGAGAAAGGCTAAAGCAAATAAAGAACTTGCACTTAAGATTATGATTAACAGTTTCTATGGTTGTACAGGTAATAACTATTTCAGATATTATGACCTTAGACAAGCAACAGGAATTACACTTTCAGCACAATTAGCAATTAAATGTGCAATGAAATCAACAACTGAATTTTTTCAAGATAAGTATGGTTATGACCCACTTATTTATGTTGACACAGATTCTATATATTTAAATGTTGAGCCAATAGTAGAAAAGATTAAATCAAAGAAACCAAATATTAAAGATTCTGAAATAGTTGATTTTCTTGATAAATTTGCACAAGAAAGGGTTGAACCCGTTTTGGAAGCTGGTTATAATGATTTGAAAGAGTATCTAAACTGTAATGACAACAAAATGGTTATGAAACGTGAAAAGATTGGTTCTGCTGGCATATGGCTTGGTAAAAAGCGTTATAGCACTATGGTACATGATGAAGAGGGTGTAAGGTTTCCAACACCAGAAATATCCAATACAGGAGTTGAAATCAAACGAAAGGATACTCCTAAGAAGGTCAAACCATATCTTGAAAAGATACTTGAATTATTACTTGAAGGTAAGACAGAAAATGATATACAAGAGTATGTTGCAAAAGTTAAAGAAGATTATATGAAGATGTCTATTGAAGATATCGCACAACCAATCACAGTTAAAAACATACGCAAATATCAAACTGGTGATGGATGGGCATCAGGAACACCACACCATGTAAAAGCAAGCATAGTGTATAATAATTATATCACTAAAAATGGTTATACTAATCTAAACCTTATACAAGATGAAGATAGTATAAAATTGGTATTCTTGAAGAAACCAAATCCAACATTTGAAGAAAAGATTGCATTTATCAAGAAATTTCCTTGCAAAGAGCTTGAAAAGTATGTAGATTATGATGAAGTATTTGATAAATCGTTTATGCATGTTGTGAAATCAATATGCGGTAAACTAGGAATGAAGATTGAAGATAATCCAATGTATGACATTGATGATATTATTTAAGGAGGGTTGACGATGAGCTATTTTAATTTTGGATATACTTGTCCAATTATTGATTCAAATATAAAAGGGTTTCAAGAAATAGTTGAAAACTATATCAGAGATATTATATTTGATGTGTATCAAGGAAAGGTTTCATATGCGGATTTAGATTCAAACGAGGATGAACAAGCTGAATATAGAGATTATGTTATATCAACAGCTGAATGTATATACGGTGATGTTGAATCATATTTTGAGGGTACTAGAAAGACTAATGAAGATATACGAAATTCTGCTGAAAAGCAAATAACAGATTTGGATGAAGAAATAGAGCGATTAAAATATATTATATCTGATAAAGAAGATGAGATAGATAGTCTTAAAAGTCAGATTGATGAGCTATAGGAGGTATAAAGATGAGTAACAAAACACCTGAAATGGATGATTTCCAAAAACAATTTGCAAAGATTCTAGGATGGTCTGGAAATGATGATGAATGTAGAACATGTAATAAGAAGGTAAACACTCAAACAGATTTCAAAGACAAGCTTAGTCTTAAGGAATATTCAATTTCTGGAATGTGTCAGGAATGTCAAGATAAAATATTTGGTTAATTACTATACGCTATATCGTATAATTTAAATATATGCGGTGTAGCGTATAAAACTTTTTGAAATTTGTTATTGACACGATTTAGATTGTATAGTAATGTATCTATGTAAGATAAATTGAAAGAGGTTATATTATGAAACTTTCTAAAGAAGCTCAAATGAAATTAGCGATATATTTAGCTGAACTCAGTGAAACATTTTGGAATGCTATACAGGATTTCAGAAGTGTCAAGCTTGGTCATATCGTTAAAGATGATTTATTTGATTATGAGCTTGATGAACTTAAAAGCACAAGAGTTCTTGGAAGATGTAAAGATTCAAACGGTAAATTCACAATACTACTTAACCCAGACCTTATAGAAAAATTCTTTGATGATTATAAAGAAACAATTGCACACGAATACACACATTTTCTTCAGGGTAGAGTGTTTCAGGGTTGTATGTCACATAGAGACAATTTTAAAGTTTTTATGAGGGTATTCGGTTATGCTGATGCAAAGGCAACACAACAAGTTTCAAATGAAATCATCAATCATGTTAAAGGATATAGAAAACAATCAAAGAAAACTTATCACGTTTATAAATGTGGCTGTCAGGAACACTATATAGGCAAAGTTAAACATAAAAACATGGAATCAAATCCTTATAGAAAATTAAAATGTACTGCATGTAATTCAAGATTGAATTATTTAAATAAAACTGTTGACAAGTGATTTAAATTAAGTTATAGTTTTTATATCAAAGAGAGGTTATATTATGAAATTTAAATATGAATCAACTTTTAATACCCAGATTGAAAAGTTTCTAAAAGAAATCATATTTCCAAAATGCAAAGAGGTTATAACAAAAGATTTTGATGAGTCTATACTAGATGATGTTATCATTGATAATATTGTTTCATGTAGTTTGTTTGGTAGATATAGTCTTAGTAAAAACACAGTGTTTTTAAATTATAAAATACTTGAAGCTGATTTTGAAAACTTTATAGGGGTAATTGTTCATGAATATGTTCATTTTCTTCAAGGTAGAGTTTTCAAAACTAAAATAGGTCATAACCCTCTTTTTAGAAAGGTAATGGTCTCACTCGGTTATGAACAACACAAATCAGCAAAATACAAGGAAACTCCTAATCTTTGGTATAGTATACTTGCATCACAAAGAAAGGGTAATAAAAGACATTTTATATACACATGCGATTGTGAAGGTCGTGAATGGAATGTAAAAGAAAGCAACCATATCTGGAATCAAAAACACGACACCATGACATGTCGATTATGCAATGCAAAAATAAATTATACTGGAAAAATGGTTGACTTTAGTGAATGACAGTGATATATTGAATTATAAATTGAAAGAGGTTATATTATGATAGCAGAAACAATTCTTAATCAGCTTGGCGGTAGGTCAAGAGTAAACATTATGATAGGGCTTAAAGATGTTTTTAAATCTGGTAAAAATGGGGAATCTCTCCAATTCAAATTTAAAGCAAAATCACCAGAGAAAATCAACTTTGTAAAAATAACACTCAATTCACTGGATTTATATGACATTGAATTCGGTTATATAAGAGGTATGAATTATACAATTAGAAAAGAGCTTTCAAATGTATATTTTGACCAGCTTATTCCAGTGTTTGAAGAAACAAAAACACCCAAACAACCCAGTAAGTATGAGGTGCTTGTAAAAGCTATGCCCGACCATTTTATGGATGAACCTAAGTTTGTACGCACTTTGAAAGAGTGGGCTGTTTATCACGATAGATACAAACCAGTAGGAGCTAAGAAGTTCACAACCCAGTTAAGAAACTACAGCAACGACAATCCACTTAAAGCGATAGAGATTCTTGATGTTTCTATGGGATGTGGATGGCAAGGCATATTCCCACTGGATAAAAAACAGAGGAGACTAACAATGAATAAGCAACAAGCAAAAGAACAGTATGATAACATGATGGCAAAATCCGACGAATTAAGAGCAGAAGCTGAAAAGCTTAAGGTTATCATAGACGCACCTGAGTCAGTGGTATGGAAGCCGATAGGGGGCGAAGAGTGTTTTAGGATTGATGATACTGGTAAAATAGTACGAATATCTTATACGTTACGCCACCATGAAGCTTCTTACCTTCGTGGTCGCATCAAACGCACTTGTGAAGAAGCTCAGAGGTTCGCAGACAGCGAGCTTATAATGTGCGAACTACAAAGGAAAGCTGATGAAGCTAATGGTGAGGTGTTGAGGGGTAAGGATTGGAGAGGATATAGACATTGTTCAATCTCTTTAGGTAATAATGATGCTTTTAATATAACGCACTCATGCTTATGGGTGGTAATGCATTCTTGTGCAGGCTTTAAGAATCACAAAGATGCACAGCAAGCACTTGACGAGCTTATTGAAAAGTATGGCAAAGATAAGGTGAAGACGGCTCTGAGTGGGGTGTGGAAATGAATATAACTACATTAATTATAATATCTATAAATTTACTTTTGGCAGGATACTGCGCAAACCAAAATAAAATAGGTTTTGTGATTATCGGTTGTACTATATGTATATGTATTCTTTTGTCAGATGTCATCGAAGCAATTAAAGTAAATAGGTGTAGAAATGAGTGAGTTAAAACCGTCAGAAGTAAGACAGTTCATGGAGCAGAAAGGACTATTACCTAATAACTCCACTCAATGGGTTAAAATGATAATGAATATGCAAGCTGAAATCGACAGGCTGAAAGAGGATAATGAGGAACTCGATAAACAAATCTCTGCTTGCGGCTTATCGGCAAAAGGTCTCTTATTTGAGCCTCAACAAAATCAGAAGTCTGGAGCATTGGTTGCCTTTAGAGAATTATATGCTGAAAATTTTAGCTTAAAACAACGCAACGCAGAGCTTGTGGAGGCGTTGACTACAGCTGACGAGTGTATTCAAGTTCTTTCTATGCTGAGTGGTGTTGATACTAATGACGTTCAGAAAATTATCAAACAAGCACTCGCTAAAGCAAGGGGGGAAGCGTGATTACAAAATACAAACAACTAATTCCACACGGTAAGAGTGATGAGAACGGCGATTGTTTCCGTACAGCGGTAGCCTGTCTGATGAATATACCACCTGAAGAGGTTCCGCATTTTTGCAGTAAAGAAAACACGGACTGGTCAGGGGAGTTTATGAGCTGGCTACAAAGTAAAGGATACACAACAGTAAACCTCGAATGGGGCGAATGGGTAGAAGACTGCTTAAAAGGTACATACCATCTCTTGCTTGGAATTTCTCCACGCTTTGAAGGACTATTCCATGAAATAGTCGGTTACGAAGGTTATCCGTTCCACGATCCGCACCCAGATAACTCGATGATTACGGATGATACTAGCAAATGGCAAATAAAGCTCATTATTCCAAAGCATTTTAATAAATGTAAAGACGATGAGAAATAAATTAAAAGGAGAACCCACATGTCAGAACTCATAATCTGTGTCGGTGGATGGATAATAACCAATGGCTTTTTGCATTTTCAATAATAACATTTTTCGCATTCGCCATTCCAACAATGATAAGCATGGAAATGAACAAGAAAACATTTGACAAAATAACACCAAAAGATTATGATGCTTTTATTAATGTTTTTGAAAATCCTGAATTTAGGATTGGGTATATTAAAAGTATTCAACATGGGATTTTTTATTCACTATGGAATTTTGGGAAACCTTTTTCATATTATAATGTCCCTGAAACCGTTGATATGAATATAGTAGAGATTGTTCGTAAAGAAATTTATAAAGGTAATGTTCGTTGTAAATAAAAATAAATTAAAAGAGGTAAAGAAATTATGAAAGTGAATTACAAAGGAAGAGACCAGAAAAGAGGAAAGATTAAACCTAGAGATATTGCAAAAAGGCAAAAGAAAGCAATGCAAAAAGCACTTGGGTTTCCAGAGTTTGAGATTGACTCATTCGCATTCGAAAAATCATTCGTGAGGTAGAAATATGAAAAAGATAGGCATTATATGTTCAAGAAATTATAGTCTCTCTGCTTATGATATGGATTTTATTGATAAAACAATTAAATCAATATGTGCAAACTATACACCAATACTATCACGTAGAACTGGAAATGGTGAAATTATGTCTGATTGGTATGGAACTCATAAAAGAGATATGATTTGTATGTCACAAAGATATTTTGATTCTTGGGTTCATGAAAACCTTGCAATGATTGATACATGTGATGAAATGGTTTTTATCTGGGATGGTCAATCTGAAGGTACTGAGTATTGCATTAACACAGCAAAATTTCTTGGTAAAAAATATACAATAATTAGAAATGGATGGTCAATTATATGAGTAAAAGTTATGACAAAGACCCAATTGGGCAAAGAATGAAACAATACGAACATGTATATACTTCAGATTGTGTTGAAAAGAAAACACCAGTTGTAATAAGAATTGATGGTAAAGCTTTTCATACATATACAAAAGGATTTGAATATCCATTCGATGAAGATATCACATATGCAATGGATAAAACAACTGAATATCTTGTAAAAAATGTTCAAAACTGTTGTATTGGGTATACACAAAGTGATGAAATAAGTCTCATTCTACTGGATGATAAGAATGAACACTCTGAACAAATGTTTGGAAATAAGATACAGAAACTTGCAAGTGTTACAGCTAGTATGGCTACGGCAATATTTAATCAAGTCATTAAAGACCGAACAAGCACAACAAAACTTGCAATGTTTGATTCCAGAATATTCAATGTACCTAAAGAAGATTTAGGTAATTATATGTTATGGATACATAGAGATTGTATTAAAAATTCTGTGTCAATGTATGCAAGGACAGTATATAGTCACAAAGAGCTTTACAAACAAGGTAAAGCTGATATGATAGAAATGATTGAAACAGCATTCAATGAAGGTAGATGTGATAGAACTTGGCATAACCTACCATATAGATTTAGATATGGTATTGTAATGACAAGTAAAGATGGTAGACATTTTCCAAAAGAAGATTGGACATACTACACATGGAATAATGTTATCAATCAATATTACGAGGATTAGAAAAATGATACCAACAATATTTTCAGCTGTTTGTGATATGTGTGGAAATGTAACACATCAGAATTATACACCTATTTGTTCTCATATAGTCTGTTATGACTGTTTGAAAGCAAATGATATGGATTGTCCAGTGTGTGATAATCTATGTATAAAACAGGATGTTGGTATGAAGTATCAAAATAAAGATAAAGAAAAGAAAAAACTAAAAAGGTAAGGAGTAAAAATTATGGAAATGAACGCTATGTTTTGGACTGACTTTTATAAGGTTGGTCATATTAATCAATACCCAAAAGGTATTAAAAAGGTTTATTCAAACCTCACAGCGAGGACAAGTAGACTCAATGGAGTAAATGAGGTCGTTGTGTTTGGATATACACATCTAATCAAAGATTTCATTATGGATTATTTTCAAAAGAATTTCTTTGATAAACCAAAAGAAGAAGTTGTAAACAGTTATAAATCTGAAATTACAATGGCTCTTAATACTGAAGATTTCGATACAACACATATTGAAAGGCTTCATGATTTAGGTTATCTTCCAATTGTTATTAAAGCACTTCCAGAAGGAACACTAGCACCTATTAGAGTTCCATTCATCACTATTGAAAATACTATTGATGAATTTTTCTGGGTGACAAACTATATTGAAACTATTTTCAGTGCTATTATTTGGCAACCTATCACAAGTGCTACTATTGCATTTGAATATAGAAAGATTGTTGATAAGTATTTTGCTGAAACTGGTAGTGATGAAATGGAATGGTTTAAAGATTTTCAATGTCATGATTTTAGTTTTAGGGGTATGGGTGGAAGAGAAAGTGCTTGTACATCTGGTATGGGGCATCTTACATCATTTATGGGAACGGATACTCTTCCTGCTATTATTTGTGCTAAACAGTATTACAACGAAGATGGTTTTGTTGGTGGAAGTGTTGGTGCAACAGAACATAGTGTAATGACATCATCTGCGAAAATATACGCTGAAAAAATAAATGAAATAATTGAAGAATGTTCAAATAAAGAAGATGCGTATGAAAAGATTATGGAATTGGTTGAAAATCCCAACCTAATTCTTTAAATGTTTTTCCTATATGAGATTCATTTAAATCATATGTGTTTGAAATCATTCTTTTAGTAATTATTTTAGATGCATTATTACACCTTTTTCTAATGGTATCAACAATTATACCACATGATTTAGATGCTTGATTAGCTGATTTGAATATACCAAATGGTGTTATCCAATCACCTTTATATTGAGCATTTCTTTCTGGGTTATTAATTTTAGTGGTAGATATTTTGTTTTTAATGGATTTATTTCTAGGAGTATTATATAAATGACTTTCTTTACCAGCTTTATGAGGGTTGTTATTTTTCCAATTAATTGATTGAATTTGTCTTCTTTCTTTAGTCATTACTGACACACCCTTTCTATTTTTAGAATTGGCTTTAGCAAATTCAATTTTTGATTGTTCATAAACGGTTGATGTTATTTTATATGTTCTTTTAACGTCACCATGTGTTTGGTTACACATAGCCCAGAATGCAAATTTTAATTTGTTATTGTTTGGGTAAATTTTAGTTAAAAGATGATGACAAATAAAATGTTCTTTAGCTGTTAGTAAAACTAAATTAGATGGATTATTATCACCACCAAGTGATTTTGGTACAATATGATGATTTTCAAAATATCCATCATTTTTAGACCTATTTTTATTTTTGGCTAAATTAATAATTTGTGTATACATATTTTTATAATTCATATATAATATTTATCTTTATATGAGTTAAAAAGGAGGATTTTAAAATGAAAAATAAGTTTTTTACAGATGAAGAAATGATAGGGTGGGGGGAATTAATAACTATTAAGAATTTAATTTCAAATGTTTACCCAAACGGAATAGTATCTATAGTGTCCGACAGTTTTGATTTCTGGAAAGTTGTTGGTGAATATCTTCCAACTCTTAAAGATGATATCATGAAAAGAGATGGAAAAGTTGTTATCAGACCAGATTCAGGAGACCCCGTTGATATTATTTGTGGGATTGATATACCTGATTTTTCTGAGTTTATAACACTTGACCTTGTTAATGATAGTGATGATGGTCATCTTGCAGAACTTATAAAAGATGATATAAGAAATGATGAAGATGGGTTTGAACATGCAGGTACAGTTATTGGTATTTGTAGAGTCAATGAGAAATATTTTGAATATACTGTTAGCATTGATTATTATATTGAAGATGAATGGAGTTCATATCCTAGAAACTATATCAATAATATGGAACTTAGTTCAATTAAAGAAATTAAGCTAACATGTCAGGAGAAAGGACTTATTCAATCCCTTTATGATACTTTTGGTGGTAACAAAAACAGTAATGGTTATATTGAACTTGACGCTCATATTGGTGCTATTTATGGTGATTCTATCACACTTGAAAGATGTGAAAAAATCCTTGAAAGACTCAAAAAGAAGGGATTTGCATCAACAAATATCGTTTTTGGAGTTGGTTCTTATACTTACCAATATAACACCAGAGACACCTTTGGGATGGCTGTAAAAGCTACAAATGTTACTATCGGTGATGAAGAACAAGCAATCTTCAAAGACCCTAAAACAGACAACGGTGTCAAAAAATCCGCTAAAGGTCTTCTTTATGTTCAAAAAGATGAAGAAGGTAAAATAGTTGTTGTGGATGGAGTGAATAGAGAAACAGAAGAATGTTCACTTAACATGCTCAAAACTGTTTTCAAAGATGGTAAACTTATCAGAGATGAAAAGTTTAGTAATATTAGAGAAAGGCTTAGAAATGTTTAATACAGACCCATTTCTAACAAATAGTATGTGTGTAGAAAGGCTACTGCAAGATTATCAGTCACATGGTAATCTTGTGGTTGCTTTTGATTTCGATAACACAGTTTATGACTATCACCATAAGGGTTATAAATTTGATAAACTTTTTGAAATACTTAGAAGGTGTGAACAGGTTGACATGACATTAGTTTGTTATACTGCTAATCCTGATGAAAAATTTATATCTAATTATATACGTGCTATAATAGGATTGAAAAAGTTTAAAATCAATGAATCCCCTGTTGACACTGGTGGTAAAAAGATATATTATAATATACTTTTAGATGATAGGGCGGGGCTTTATTCAGCATACTGTAATTTGAATATGGTTCTAAGCATTATTGAAAAGGAAAGACAAGAAGAGATTCAAAGGAGGGTTTCAAGATGAGTCAAAATAATATTGTACTGAGTGATGTTACATTTAACAAATTTCCTAATGGTGAAGTTGTATTAAATGAAGACGGATTTAATCACATTTTTAATTATAGTGAAGCTTGGGTTGCTGTTGTAGTCGATAAACCAATTGATGATATTGTGACAAAACTATTACAAGTATGTGAATATGTTAAACTTAAAGGATTTAAAATAAGCCTATATTTTCATTATCTTCCATTTGCAAGATATGATAGGAGTATGTCAGAAGTTGATATTAATGCTCTTAAATGGTTTGGTAAACTTATATCAAATATGGTCAACCCAGAGATGGTTTATCTGATTGACCCGCATAGTGATGTTGCTGAAGCTGTATTTGATTGTCCTGTTAACATCATTAAGAAAAAAGAAATATGGGATAGTAGTTTTTTTGGATATAATCCATTCTCACCAACCTCCAACATTGAAAATGATAGATATATAGTTTCACCTGATTTGGGTGCTGTCAAAGAAACGTATGAACTTGCTAAAGAGTTTCAATATAAAAATATTGCTATTGCTACAAAGGTTAGAGAACTTTCAACAGGTAAAATCATTGCATCAGATATAGATGTTAAAGATTTTGAAGGTAAAGATGTTGATGTGTTTGATGACATTTGTGATGGTGGTAGAACCTTTATTGAACTGGCTAAAAAGATGAATAATACTGGTAAGAAAAGACTGTTTATCACACACGGATTCTTTACAAACGCTGAACAGTTTGAAGAGCTTAATAAGCTTTATGATGAAGTTTATTATCTTTATGACTATAGATAAGGAGGAAAAATGACACTACAAGAACAAATACAGAAATCATTGGTAAACGCTCGTAAAGTGAAAGATAGTAATACACTCTCTACAATGCAAGTTGTAGTCGGTGAAATGCAGAGACTACCAAAGAAAGTTTTGAATGATGATGAAGTTATTTCATTACTCAAAAAGATTGTTGCTAATGAGCAAGAGAAGATTGATAAGTATGGTAAAGGTGATGAAAAGTTTATACAGATTATTAATGATTTTATCCCATCAGAATTGCCTGAAGAAGATATAATTGACTGGATTAAAGAAAATATTGATTTTTCTTCACTTAAGAATAAAATGCAAGCTATTGGTATTGTTACAAAAAACTTTGGTTCTCTTGTAGATGGGAAAAAAGTTAAAGAAATTATTGAGAGGTGTTTTAATGTCCAAAATATATAAAGAGATTATTAACACTTGTGGTGAATGTAATGGTTGTATTATGATTGATAAAGGTTATCATGAATGTGAGTATGAAGGGTTTGAAGTGAATCCAGATGAACTTCATAAAGATTGTCCATTAGATGATGAATAATTTTTTTATAATACTATTAACACAATTAGCTTTTGTATTTTTCAGAAATTTAAATATAAAGGCGGTGGCATCAGAAAAACTTTATGCTGTATTAATAACAGGGTTAGGTATACAGCTTACATGGTTGGGTTCTACAACATTAGCTGTAACGGCTACAATCAATCAGGACATATTAACCATAATTGGTTATTTGTTGGGTGGTGCTATAGGTAATTTCATGACTGTGAAAAAATAATAAAAAAGTAGTTGACAGACCTTACATGATGATATATTGTATTTATGTAAGGTCAATTAAACATAAGAGGTTACATTATGAAAGCTAAAGAATTGAAAGCTGAAGTTAAAAAAATCAAAGGTAAGCTTTACGGTACACTGTGCATACAAGATTATGCAACTGTGATAGAAAAATCTAGTTTTATAAAAATGCTAGATGAGTTTTCTGATGATGAGGAAACAAACCTTACAATTATAGAATGGGAAACTGGGCAAAAATGTGTTGACATAGACTATTAAATATATTAAGATTAATTATCAATTCAAAGAGGTTACATTATGAAAGTTACTATTTACAAAAAAGATGAATTTTTCGGAAGCGTTAAAAAGATTGAAGCAAATCTTGTTGAACACGGTCGCATGAAGTATGCACAATACAACAGCGCACCATTCGTTATTGCAAAACCAAAAAGAAAAAGAACTGCTTATAGATGGGTAGAAACTTTTCAACCTTATATGATTATTGTAAAGGGTTGGGATGCTCCTGCTGTTGACAATCCTTTTGTAGTTACTGAAAAGAATGACAGCGTGACAATATCCCGCACAAAATATTCTTCATTTGATGAAAGATATGGAACAGACTTTGATAAAGTTATTGATGCTTGGATAGCTGAAGATGAATCAAGACTTGTTGCTGACTATCGTGATTCATACCAGAAAAAAGAAGTCCAGAGAGTTATCAAACTTGATGTAAAAGCTATTGACAATAAAGGTAATGAATACAGCGTTATTCTTAAGGATGAACCATTTGATGGTACTCCTGAAGAGTGGAAAAGAAAACTTGTACTTAAGATTGAAGACACTCCTGCAAGTTGGTATCTTTTCACAGTGTTCGCAGAAAGTAGAGGGATTATTATCCCTGATGAAATTTCTATCAGTGGAAACGATTGGACTTGTGTAAACATGAGAGAAATCAGACAGGCTGTTAAAGATGTGCTAGGCTCTGAATTCTATGAACAACAAAAAGAAACTAATTAAGAGGTAATTATAATGAATACTTTGGTTACTATAGAGGGTAGAACAAACGGAATAACTGAATTCATTGAAGCCAGTGATATAGACCATTTGAAAAAACTTTCAATCAAAGAAATGATAAGATTAAATCTTTGTTATATATCATTCAAGGCTGATAGTATAGAATATAGATATAATAAAGACTTGAACGAGTGGTTTAAGTATAAAAGAAATAAAAGAATTTAGTGAAGAGGTATTAATATGTTTAGAGCAATTTACAAATTTTTCATGAATAACAGAAGAGCAAAGTTTTATAAGCAATGTATGAGATATGTAACAGAACAGAAAGGTATAAATCCTTATGGAGCTTGGGGTGATACAACACCTATTGATTATGATATATCATTAGTGTTAAAACTTCTTTTCACTCAAAATGATATCATAGCAATTTTAAAACCAGAAGATAATGGTAATTATGAGAGAATATGTGTTTTTTCAAATGGTCAAGCTATAAAATATTGGAATGTTAATAAATGGTATGGTTGGTTTAATAGCTTCACTATATATGATTCTGAAGGAAAGATTATTGTCAGTTTTTCATATCTTAACGATAGAAAAATAATTAAACCTAACGTCCTGAAGATTGTAAAAGAAAAAATAATTAAATTCGTGTAAAAGAGGTATTACAATGACTAAAGAAGAACTAATTGAAAAATAAATTATGTGAGAAGTCTTATTCCACACAACCCACTTTCAGATGCAACTAAATTACAATGCTTTGAATGTAAACATTTATCCTATAAAGAAGGGTTAGTTCAATGCAAATGTCCATCCGAAAGATATTCAGCAATAGTATTCAGGGATGTTATGTGGTATTCTCCAAACGTACATAAGGTTCACAAATATGGTATTTGTTCCAAATATGATGAACTGCCAAAAGAGAAACACGAACTTCTATGGAAAATAATATTCAGTGAAGTCGAAAAATATGAAGTTTATTTAAAAAAGCTGATGAGAGGATATAAATGATAAAAATTAAAGATAAAGAATATACGTTTGAAGACTTTAAAAAATTATCTGAAGAAAAGGATGAATTCTGTATGAAAACTGAAATTGTGGATGGTGAAACATTCTATTCATTTTTCTATAATGTGGCATTTGAGGATACATTTGATTCAGACCTTGCAAGAGAATTCAGAGGGATTGTTTTCAATGATAAGGGTGAATGTGTTGCAAGACCATTTCACAAGTTTTTTAATATCAATGAAAATGAATACACTCATATAAACACATTAAGACAGTATGAGGACGGCTATTTTCTTCCCTGTGACAAGTTAGACGGTTCTTTGATATATCCTATTATGGTTAATGGAAACGTTAAACTCAGGTCAAAGAAATCGTTCTATTCAGATGTTGCTAAGAATGCTCAAAAATATATTGATAACACCGATGATGGTCAAAAACTAATCAGTCATATTAAATCATATTTTAATTGTGGTATGACTCCAATGTTTGAATATATTTCACCAGATAATAGAATTGTGATAAACTATAGAAAAGAGGAACTTAAACTTCTTGCTTGTAGAAATACAATTGATGGTACATATGGCGTTCAATTCAACAATCCAACATTCAAACTGAGTAAACTTGATTCTTTTATTGAAGAAACGAGAGAAAGAGAAGGTATTGAGGGATATGTACTATATCACTATATTGATGGTGAAGTTAGGGATATTCTTAAGATTAAAACAAAGTGGTATCTTGTAAGACATAGACTTAAATCAAATATCCTGTTTAAGAATGTTTTTGACAGTGTTGAAAGTGGTTCAGTTGATGATATTGTATCTATTTATAAATCACTTGAAATGTATGATGAATATAATGAATATAAAACAAAAGTTTCAGTGATTCAGGATAGATTCCATAAGACTTATAAACAGATTAAGAATGTCTATGAGGGTATCTGTGAGACATATCCAGATATTGTTACAGATGACAAAAAATTTGCTTTACTAATTAAGGATATGGGTATAGAATATACAGGATTGATATTCAGCTATAGAAAAGGAATGGATATTACATCAGGTATTTTTAAAATGCTTAGAAGAGTATATAAAAGTGACAAGGAATTGTGGTTGTCATGAGATTGAAATTAAATACTGAAAAAGACCCATTTGACAATCCTAATGTTTATAGTGCAAAAATAATTGATAAAACATTTTTTGCCTTTTTTCCTGTTACTATTGTGGAATATTGGGATAATACTAAATCTGAAACACGTTGGTTTGAGAAAGTTACCGTTAGATATGAGCTTGAAAAAAGATGGTATGATGGAAAATATGTTTATACGGCTATGAAATTTATAGATTAAGGAGGTGTTCTAATGTTTGTATTTGATGATATGCTGAAAGATGTTTTTACTAATAAGGTGTTCAAGGTCAAAGGAATTAATATTAAGAATAATCTGATATACTATAGAGGGTATGATAAAAAGGGTAAACGGATTGAAAGTTGTAATGTTGATAGAGCATATACAGTAATTAATCATTGACAAAATAATTTGATGTTGTTATAGTTTAATAATACTATAAGGAGAGGTTAAAATATGAATAGAAGCAATTATGAAATTATAGAGGATTTTTTGAACTCTGACGAAGGGTTTGAATATGTGAGACAACTTAAAGATGTTGACCACACATACTACAGTTATAAAGATTGGAAAGTGAATAAACATCATTTGGAATGTGATATATTTACACATACAATGATGGTCGTGAATAACGCACTTCAGGATAATGCGCCAATTGAACTTGTTATTGCTGGACTCTTTCATGACTATGGTAAATGTTTTACTAAAGAATTGATTGATGATAAAGAAAGAGCAATGTTTAAGAATCACTGGAATTACAGTACAATAGCTTGTATTGAATATATCAAACTTGATGTGTTTAATTTGAGTCGTTCACAGATTATTGAAGTTCTTAGAATTATTAATAATCATCACTTGATTTATCAGTTTAATAGCAGTGATAATAAGAAGAAAACGGGTAGAAAGGTTTATGAAAAGTTTTATAAGTCTGAATCCACTCTTAGAAAAATTGTGAAGTTTGCTGAATATGACCATTACGGACGTATCACAGATGCGCCTATGGAAATTGCTCATGATGTATACGAAGAGTATATTTTTTCACATTTTAATACTGCTGAAGAAACGAAAGATAAGAATATTCATGCATACAAGAATCTTGTAATTATGAATGTTGGTCTTCCATGTTCTGGTAAATCAACATACACAGAAGATTTTGTGAAACATTATGAATACACAGTCCATGCCAGAGATAATATTATGAGAGATTATTATATAGACAATAATCACATGATTGTTAAAGATGGTTATATGGAAGTTCCAAGTTATAATGTAATATGGGATAGTGTTGACCATGATGCAGTTAATGAAAGATGTGAAGAACTTTACAGAGAGTATATCACAGATGCTAAAAATGTTATCATTGATGAAACAAATCTCAGTTTCAAAACTAGACAGAAGAAGTTTAACAAATTTCCATTGAAATATGGTAGAGTTATGCATGTTTTTATGACCCCTTTGAGTGTTATAAAAGACAGAAATACTGTAAGAAGTAGAACAACTGGTAAAACGATTCCAGAAAATGTTTATTACAATATGCTGTCAAGTTTCCAAATACCATATGACAATGAATATGATTTCATCAATTTTATATGGTGATAGATATGATAAAATTTAACAAAGGTTGTAGACCAAAAGAATCTGGTGAATATATGGTTATATATCGTGGCGATATAAAATATATGAATTATGAAATGCCTGATTATGAATGTAACGGTGCTGAAGTTGGCGATTGGTCAACGGGTGATATAATGAATAGAGATTATTATTGTGCTTATGACATTGAAGGTTATATAAAGATAGAATTTAAAGAGGATTCAAATGAATAAAGACATTATAACAGATATTGACAATTTTATAGATGATGAGTTTGAATTTGCTTGTAAAATAGATTCAAACATTTATGGTATAAAAGATTTCATCAGAGAAGGCATTGAATGTATTGGTAATAACCCAGATGAATTTGATATCAATGAATATAAAGATTATATAGTTGAAAAATTGACAGATATAATAAAAGATGATATAAAGAATCATATTAATGAAACATTTAAGGAGGTATAAGTATGAAAATTAGTTTTATTGAAGAGAAGGGTACAACAAAACACGGATTATTTATAATGAATGGTGAAGAGGTTGAGTTTATCCCAAATAGGGGTGAAATTGTCACATATACTGGAACTGAATACAGGGTTAAAGAAGTAATAACAAATTTTTCCCAACATCCAGTGTTAAACAGAGTATTGAAATAATTCTTAGTAAAAGGGAGGGTGTTATGAAAGTAAGAAAGAAACCTGTTGAAGTAGAGGCTATGCAATGGACGGGTTCACCATCCATAGTATCATTTATTGGTGTTGAAAATTGTACATATAATTCTACACCAGATGGAGATTGTCTTTTAATTAAAACACTTGAGGGTGTTATGAAAGCTGATGTAGGTGATTATATTATTAAAGGTGTTAATGGTGAATTTTATCCGTGTAAGGAAGAAATATTTCTTAAAACATATGATTTTGTTGAAGATGAAGAACCAAAAACAACTAAATCACTTGCTAATACTGATAGCAATGGTGCTAAAAAGAATGTAAAGGACATTCAGTTCTGGGGTGATGGTGATACATTTAAACTTATTTCTAAAGCATCGTCTGAGAATGAAGGGTGGATGAAATCAACAAAGGCTATGCAAGTTGAAGGTATGTTACAGACATCGGTTGTTGTTCAGGTGACAACACAACAAAGAAATCCAGATGGAAGCTATTCTGTTGCTGAAGCAGTCACACACATACCAGATGCTTATATTAAAGAAAAGAAAGATGAATCTGGTGCTGTAATATCCAGAGCAATTAAACATGGGGGAATCTAATGATACAGAAACAAATAGATAAAAGGATTTATTATAAGGTTCAAAGTTGGATTAAATCTATTGAAGATAAAACTCTTAGAACTAGAATTCTGGATAATATTGTTGTATCTGGTGGATGTATTACATCAATGTTACTGGATGAAGAAGTCAATGATTATGATATTTATTTCAAAGATATTAACGTGTTAATTGATGTTGCTAATTATTATTGCAACTATGCTATAACCAAATCATCGGCAAGAAATAAATTCAGAGACCATACAAACAATTATGGTGATAAAAATGACCTTAGAGTAATGATTTATGATTCTGAGAATGATAAAGATATTAAATGGTCTGTTGATAATGATTATGATGAAGGTGTGCATATGTTTTATGGATGTAACTATCATGAACTCAGTGATTTTGACCTTCCACTACAGTACACAGCAGAACCTTTTAAAGATGTTAGATATCAGGTCAAATGTTTTACACCATCATCAGGTATTACAAAGGTAAAATATAATAAGAATATGACTGATAAACCATACAAACCTGTTTGTATAACTGATAATGCTATATCACTTGAAAACGATATACAGCTTATACTTAGGTTTTATGGAAATCCTGAAATAATTATTTCAAACTATGATTATCAGCATACTAAAATGTATTGGACTTATTCAACTGGTGTAGTAATTAACATTGAATCACTTAAATGTGTACTTAATAAAGAACTTAAGTATACGGGTTCAAAATTCCCAATTGCAAGTCTTTTCAGAATGAGAAAATTTATCAAAAGAGGATGGTTTATTAATGTGGGTGAAATCCTTAAAATGGTCTACCAAATAGATAGACTTGACCTTTATGATATTAAGACTATGTATGAACAGCTTGTGGGTGTTGATGTTCTGTATATGAAACCTTTTATTGATGCTATGATGGAATATGCAAGAAAGGGTGAAGACAGATTTGGAATTGACCATCATGAGGTAATCAAAATAATTGATTCTGTATTTGAGAAACGATATATCAATCCTGAAGAAATTTATGAGGATGATTCTGATGGGGAAGATTAAAAATTTACAGATGACTGAATGTTATTATTGTGGTTCATCTGAAATTATTCATCATTGTAATATATGTGGTAAACCTTATTGTATGGAACATGGTGAAGAACCATTTGAAATAGATGATGAAAGGTTTTCAAAATACCTAAATGACTTTATCTGTAATGACTGTCAGGGATGTATTCAGATGATGGAAGATTAATTATGCAGATTGAATAACGCAAATTGCATAAATATTTGATTCACGTTTCACCCTATTCCTTATATTATACATTGTATGATATTTTTTATGGGGTGAAACATTTTTATTTGACAAACATATTTATAAGTGATATAAATATGAAAAATATATAAAGAGAGGTAAGATAATTGTTAGATGATATACAAGTTTTGTCAGATTTAGAACATGTCCTGAAACGTTCATCTCGTTATATTGGTGTTACAACACTAACAGACCAAGACATCTGGTATTATAACATGGGGGATGATTATTTCACATTTCAAAACGTGGAATATATACCAGCATTGATTAAACTGTTTGATGAAGTTATTTCAAACTCAGTTGACGTTGCAATCAAAACTAATTTTGAGTATGCTAATAAAATTGATGTGACTGTTGATGATAATTTTGAAATCATCATTACAGATAATGGATGTGGTCTAAAAACCGATATAGAACCTAAAACTGGACTTCCGATGTCTGTTGTGGCTTTTACATCACTTAGAGCGGGTTCAAAATTTGATGATGATTCAAGTTCAATTGGTCAAAATGGTGAAGGTGTTAGCCTTGTTAATATCTTTTCAAAATCATTTGATGTTGATACATCCAATGGAAAAGAACGTACCATATTATCATGCTCTGATAATCTTTCAAACATGACATATGATATTAAAAAATCTCGTAAGAAATACACCAAAGTATCATTCGTTCCAGACTATAAATTTTTTGGAATAGATGAACTTGATGGTGTTCATATAAATCTTATATACAAGCGTATACTTGATTTATCCGCTTGCTATCCACAAATTACATTTACATACAATGGTAAGAAATTACAGACTAAAACCTTTAAAGACTATGTTAAAATGTATGGAAATGATTTCAAAATATTTGAAACTGAAGATTCAAAATTAGCTATATTACCAACTGATGAATTTCAGTCAGTATCATTTGTCAATGGTATTGAATGTAAGCGTGGTGGCATCCATATACATTATCTTATGGCGAAATTATCTGATGACCTGAGAGAAGTCTTTGGTAAGAAGTATAAAGAAATCAAACCAGCTGATATTAAGAATAAAACATTTGTGATATATGTTATGAATAATGTTATCGCACCAAGATTTGATTCACAGACTAAAGAATATTTGAATGATTTTAATGGTCTTGGAACATACATAGGTGATGTTTATTTTGGCTGTGAGATAGTCGATAAGCTATCTGTATTTAAAGAATATAAGAACAATATTATAGATGCTTATAGGGTTAAAGAAGAGCTTAAAAAGAGAAAAGAGCTTGCTAAAAAGGAAAACTCTATACAAAAAGTTGAAGTCCCAAAACTCGTTGAAGCAAATTCAAAGTTTAGAGAAGATTGTTCACTGTTTATATCTGAAGGTGATTCGGCTGTATCCAGAGCATTATCAGTTAGAGATAAAGAACACCATGCAATTTTCCCACTTAGAGGAAAGTTTATGAATGTCCTTAAAAAAGGTGATACTGATATTATTAAGAATAAAGAGATTCAAAATCTATTATCCATTATGGGATTGAGATTAACAGACCCAGATATTAGTTCATGTAGGTATGGACAAATCAATATCCTTTGTGATGCTGATATTGATGGTCAAAGTATCATTGCTCAATTACTCAATTTCTTTTATAAATATTGGACTGATTTGTTTGAGCAGGGAAAGATAAATATAATACTTAGTCCGTTGATAATAGCTGATACTGTTAACGGAGAAAAAACATATTATACTTATCAAGAGTATATGAATGATAAATCAAATGTTATCAAGATTTTAGAATATAACAAAGGTCTTGGCTCATTGTCAAAAGACCAATACTATGATATTATGCACAATCCAAAATACATAAAAGTAAGTATTGACAATCTTAGTCAATACTCATTAGAATTAGCCTTTGGTAAAGATGCAGAATCAAGAAAATCATGGTTACTTGGTGATAGTGTTTTATACGAATAAAATTTTTATTATATAGGAGGGATTATGCCAGCATATGACGTTAAATGTGCAAACAAAGAATGTGAATATACTAAAGAGTATATTTGTACCCACTCACAATTAGAAACTATTATGGAGTCTGAAAAGTGCCCTGAATGTGGTGCTAATATTGAACGTGATTGGAGAGATAACAAATCAGAATTTAAGATTAATGGATTTAGTTATAAGAATGGTTATGGTAAGGGGGGTAAATTTAAGTGCTAGAACAAAACATATCCAAAGAAATATTTGATAAAAAATATCAATTTAAAGAACATAGAGGAAATGATTATTATAAAGAAACAGAAGCGGGGTTTTATCAAAGACTTGGTAACGGTGTTGATGTTGATGGTATAGAACAAACACTTGCTAATCATGAATCAGCATTTGGTGGGCGCATCATGTATGCGCTTGGAACTGGTAAAGGTTTTACAACACTTTCAAACTGTTTTACAATATCAATTAAAGCAGATTCAATGCAATCTATTATGGACTGTGTTTCTGAAGGCGCATTGATTCTTAAAGCTGGTGGTGGTATTGGAATGAGTTTCTCAATTCTTAGACCAACAGACGCAATACTTACTACAACTGGTGGAAAGTCTTCTGGTGCTGTTTCATTTATGTACATCTTTGATGCAATGTGTGGAACTATAATTAGCGGTGGTTCAAGGCGTGGTGCAATGATGGCAACATTATCTATCTATCACCCTGATATTCTTAGATTTATTGAATGTAAAAGAGATGGAAGTTTAAAAAATTTCAATCTTTCAATTCTTGCATCAGATGAATTTATGGATGCTGTTGATAATGATAAAGATTGGGAATTTATATTTCCTGATGTTACATGTCCTGAGTATAAAGAACAATGGGTATTTGGTAAACTCGGTGGTAATATCAAAGAATGGAGAGATAGAGGACTTCCAATTAAATCATATGGAACAATGAAAGCGAGAGAAATATTCGATAAAATTTCTCTATCAAATTATAACTATGCAGAACCAGCATTAATTTTTATTGATACAGTGAATGAAATGAATACACTTGCTTATACTGGTGAATGGATTGATACAACTAATCCTTGTGGTGAACAACCACTTTACCCATATGGAAGTTGTAATCTAGGTTCTATAAACCTTTCAAAATTTGTAAAGAATCCATTTTCGGATGACTCATATATTGATTATATTGAGATGTCTAAAGTGATTGAAATGATGGTAGAAGGGCTTGATAATATACTTGATAAAAATTGGTATCCATTATCAGAACAATACGAAGAGACTAAAAACAAAAGACAGATAGGTCTTGGTATAACAGGTCTTGGTGATATGCTTGCAAAAATGAAACTAAGATATTCATCACAAGAAGCAAGAAATCTAGTCGAAGGTGTCATGTTTAACATGGTTAACATTGCATATCAAAAGTCAAGTAAAATAGCACGTGATAAAGGTAGTTTTGAACTGTTTGATGTTGATGAATTTTTAAATAATGGTTTTGTGCAAAGTGGTGTTCTGTTAGATGAAACTATTGAAATGATTAAAGAGAATGGTCTTAGAAACAGTCGTGTACTTTCAATCGCACCAACTGGAACAATGAGTCTATTTCTTAATAACTGTAGTTCAGGTATAGAGCCTATTTTCGGGCTTGAATTTGAGAGAAAGATTCGTCAGGATAATGGTGAATTCATTCCAGAAAAGGTTAAAAATTATGCTTGGAAAGAATATACAGATATGTTTGGTGAAACAAATGAAGTCCCTGATTATTTTGAAACAGCACATGAAATAAATCCATTAGACCATGTAAAGATGCAAGCGATTTGTCAGAAATATGTTGATACAGCTATTTCTAAAACTATCAATTGCCCTGAGAATATCAGTATTGGTGCTTTTAAGGATATTTACATGACTGCGTGGATGAGTGGTCTTAAAGGTGTTACATGTTATAGGGATAAATGTTCACTTTCACCAATTCTATCAATTGATGGTGATAAACCTGAACAATCTAAACCAGAAGAAGGTGTTTTAACACATATACCAGTTGAAAAAGAACTGTTTGACCTTGAAGATGCTAAAAGACATATTGTTATATGGAAGGGTATTAAGGTTTATATCAATGTTGTGTTGGATGAGGAAGGATATCCGCTTGAAATATTCAGTCAACTTCCTTATGAGGCTGGTTTCCTTGATATGAATAGTGATGAGTGGAGACAAGATATATTTATGGAAAGAATGTCATACTGGCACACGATTTGTAGACTTATATCACTTTGTCTTAGATATAGCATTGATTTAGAAGAGGTTATGAAACAGCTTAAAAAGTCTTCTTACGCAATGTTTCATCTTGGTAATATACTTCATAGGGTGCTTAAACAATATCCTATTATAGATGAATCTGATGATTCTGAAGAGGAAAAGGAAGAAACTGTGTATGAAATATGTCCATCATGTGGTAAGCAAGCTTACTCTAAACAGGGTGGGTGTGACATATGTTATGAATGTGGTCATAGTAAGTGTAGTTAATATTTACTATTGACATATATTTTTATAAGGTGTAGACTATAAAAATTAAATATAAGCTACACCTTATATTTTTGATATAAGTTTTATAAGGAGGATATTATATGATAACATTTTATTTGGGTGGTGCTATGCGAAACCCTAATAAAGATTTTATGAAACCAGATGAACTTGAGTTTTATAAGGAAGATGTTGAATGGAGAAGTCGTATTAAATTTGTTTGGGGTGGCGTTGATTATAAATTTCTTGACCCATGTGACAAACATAAAGAACTTCATGCTAAAAGGATTCCAGTGACAAACACAATGATTTTTGAATCTGATAATTATGCTATTGAAAAATCTGATGTATGTGTATTCAATATTGAAGCTATGAATGATGGTTATCCGTGTATTGGAACATTACTTGAAATGGGTATGTGTATTAAAGCTGGTAAACCATTTGTAGTCATAACATCAAATAAAGAAGTCATTGAAAAACATCCATTTATAGCAACAAAGGCTTTCATGGTTATTAAAGATTATAATGATTTTGACCCAAGAATATTTGAAGTATAAGGTTATAATATGCTAGCTGAAAACAAATCAATTACGGAAATAATTGATAATGACTACAAAGAGTATTGCAATCACGTGATATATCATAGAGCAATTCCATCTATGATTGATGGGTTTAAACCTGTTCAGAGAAAGATATTTTATGTGATGAGAAGTATTCATGATTTTACAAAGATTGAATCGGTGTCTGGTAAAGTTATTGACAAGGCTAATTATGAACATGGTGGTACATCAGTTTCAGAAGCTTTAACAAAGATGACACAAGATTTTTGTGGTTCAAACAATATACCTTACTTCATTGGTAAGGGTAGTTTTGGTTCTCAAATCATTCCTAATGGTTATGCATCACCACGATATATATTTTCAAAGTATAATAAGTTTATGGATTATATATATCTGGATAATGCTATACTAGAACAGTCTGATAATATTGAGAACCCAGAACCAAAACATTATTATCCGATTATTCCAATGGTTCTTGTGAATGGTGCTAAAGGTATTGCTGTTGGATTTGCAACAAACATATCAAACTATAATCCTAAAGACATCATAAAGTATATTCAAGATGATTTAACGGGTGTGAGATACAAAGAACCTCTCAAACCATATTATAATGATTTCAAAGGTGATATTGATAAGTATACCTGCTATGGAGAATGTGAAATTATCAACACAACAACAATCAGAGTAACAGAATTACCAATCGGTATAACCAGAGAACAGTATATTGAATATCTTTATAAACTTGTCAACAAAAAAGAAATAGAAGATTTCACAGATAATTCAGATGATAAATGGGATATAACTATTAAAGTCAAAAGAGCTACTCTTGCTGATACCGATTTTAATATATATGACAAACTCAAATTATCAGCTAACGTGAATGAAAATATTACTGTTATTGATGAGAATGGGGAAATCAAAGTATACAATTGTGTTGAAGATTTGATTAGAGACTTTGTTGATTTTAGAATTCAGATATACTATAAGCGCATAGAATATATGTTAAAAGTCATTCAGGAAAAGATTGATAGACTTGACACGCATATGCTGGGTATTGAAAACATACCATCTGATTTTATTAATATGACTGACAAACAAATCAGGTCACATTATAAATCTTGTGGTATGAATGAAGACCAGATTGATTTTGTTATGGGGTTATCAATTAGTAGACTTAATAAAACATACATAGCAAAAATCAAAAAGGATAAAACTGAACTTCGAAAAGAGTATAAATATTATAAAGAAGTTGATGCAACTGATTTGTATCTGGCTGATTTAAATATACTTTTGGAGAAGTTAAATGGCATACAATAAGTATTCATTGGTTCATGTTACTGTAGATAAGAAAGATTATAAAATGTTTAAAAGGTATATTGATGTTGTTTTTGAAGATGCGAGAGATAAAGACGATATACTCGTTGGCAATCAAAGCATACTCATTGACACCACATATCTATTTGAACTGAATGGTGGGCATTGTTTTTACAATCAAGGAACACCAATGAAAAAATCTATTGTGAACATAATGGATAAAATGAATGAACTATATGAACAGTTTAAAAACGATTATTTTTTGATTTATATTTAATGAGGGATAAATGAATAAAAGAAAATATGAAAGTGTATATGAAGATTATATTGAATTGCTTGACAGTGGTATATGCCCACAAGATGCAATAATCCAATTATCAGAAGATTATGATTGTGCATTAACCACAATTCAAAGAGATATTAGAAGAGCAAAATCCGCAATCGAAGCTAAAGAGTATTCTGAACAGGCTGAAGAAGATGGTCATTTTGTAAAGGCTAAATCAACTCTTTATAAAGATGGTCAAAAGGTTCTTGAATGGGTTAAAACAGACATCAACAAAGATATACTCCATCAGAAGGTTCAAAAAGCTATTAAAGAGCTTATACAAGAAGCTGAAGGTATTTATGAACCCATTCCATATGAATTTAAAGAACCAGCTAATAAAGATTTGACAGTATTCTTTCCAATAGCAGACTCACATTGGGGTATGCTTGCACATGCTGAAGAAACAGGTCAAGATTATGATTTAAAAATTGCTGAAGAGTGGTTTGAAAAGGCTACAAACTATCTCATTGAAACATCACCAAACGCACAAGAGTGTGTTATATGTGATTTAGGAGACTTCTTACATAGTTCTAACGATGAAAACAGAAGTCGTAGTGGTCATGCCCTTGATACAGATAGCCGTCATCATAAAACGGTTAAAACGGCTTTTAAATGCATGGTAAGACTATGTGATAAACTACTTAAGAAATATGAAAAGGTTCATTTCTATTCTGTTGCTGGTAATCACTCAGAATATGCTAACATCTATTTACAATCATATATATCAGCTTGGTTTAATAAAGAAGATAGACTGATTGTTCATGAATCACCAGCAATGCAACAATATCACAGAGTTGGTAAAGTTATACTTGGTTTTACACATGGTCATATGTTGAAAGCTAATAGGGCTGGTGAAACATTTGCATTTGATAATCAAGAGTATTTCAGTGAGTCAAAGTTTAGATATTTTCACTTTGGACATGAGCATACTAATAAAACGTTTGAGAGTCCTATTTGTGTTGTTGAACACCATAAAAATTTGACACCAAATGATAGTTGGTCGGCTAGTCAAGGATACAGAGGGTATGGTGAAGTTAAAGCGATTTTATACAATTCAAATTATGGTGAAATAGGTAGAATTATATTTAATACACAGATGCTTAACATGGGGGATTGATGTTATGGGTGGAGTGGATGAATTTTAAAAGTGGGATTTATTCCCACTTTTTTCATTTTAAGGCTTGACAACATATATAAAGTGTATTATCTTTATTATGTAAGGCTAATTAATAAATATGAGGTTTGACTATGCTGAAATCTGAAATTAAAGAGCTTAAAGACAAGTACAACAGAGCATTCGAAAAAGAGATGAGAGAACATAGAAATGTTCTTAGAAGTTTTGAATTACCTGAAGAGCTTCAGTTTAATGATATAATACAGGATGTCTATTACACATCACCAGCACTTCACACAACTAATTCTTATATCAAGCGTATAGAAAAGATGATAAAAGAAATCTCGTATGAGCCTATTGTTGAAGCTGGTAAAGCTATGAAAGCAATTGCTGAAGAATATGGTCAGGTTAATGAAGAAATCAAAAACATACCAGTGACAACAAAGAGACCTAAAGTTGACCCACTCGCAGAATACAGGGTAACACCACACATTGTTAGAGATAAAAGAGTGATACTCAAACAAGTTGCTAGTAAATTCAAAGTTGCTGTTGGAATGTATGGTTCTAAAACTCACAAAGGAAGTGGATATGTTTGTACAATGGATGATGGTTCTATAGAATACATAGTCAGCATAAGTTGTGGTTCTCAGAAGTTTCTTGATACCATGATTGAGTCGGCACTCTATGTGCTTCCAGATGACTATCCAGTTACTTGTGAGAAATGTTTAAAGAAATAATTATGAGGGGTTAACACCCCTCAATTTTTAAGGAGGTTTTATGAATTTTATGGATGTATTAATGGTGGTAGGGATTATGTGTCTTATTTGGCATTACAAACTCAATTATGGGTTTATCCTGAACGGTAAAATTAAGAACACATTTAAATCATTTTATGATGTTGAGGTCATTGCGTTGGATGGTATGAAACTTGAAAATGCCAAAGTGGTTTTTGATGAATGTAAAATTGACATTGATGATGTTATTACTGAACATGATTCAAAACTATGTATTTTCAATAGTTATGTTAATTGCAAAGGTATAATACCTTATAATTCTGTATTACAGGTTGAGAATGATTCAATCAATACTAATGGTGGAAATGCACTTCATTGTGATAATAATTCTATCATTAAAGCAGAGAATTCAATTTTCGAATGTGGTAAAGAAGATAATGATGCCTGTGGAATTTACTATGGTGATGCTAAATTTATTTATATCACGGGATGTCATTTTAATGGGTATGATATGGGGATGATTTTCCCAGCTAGAACAAAGAATATACAATCTAAAATTGACTCTATCAAAAAGAGTGAAATTGAATTGAGAGAAGACGAAAATGGACAAAAAACGTGCTATTATTTTGATTGATGGTAAAATGGCTTTACCAAAAGAATTGCTTACTGAGATTGCAACTAAAAATGTTGTGCATGATGCATATGACCATGAAGTTGTAAAACATTACGGACGTAAGAAATATGTTAAAGCAGACTCTAAAAAATATAGCAAGAAAAGAAGGTTTAGAAACTATCAAAAAGATAAATAATAAAAAGAATTATTTTAAGGAGAATTATTTTAATGAAGAAAGTAAGAGATATTATTAAAGAAGCTAATATGAGTTCAGTTGTTGCTAAAGGACAAGTTTTTTATATTGGTAACAGCGTTCTTATGAATGTTGATGGTCAAACAGTAAAAATGATTATTGATTCTATCACTGATGCTGGTGTTGTACTTAAAAACACTCAAACTGGTTCAATGGTAACAATGTCTAACATGGATTTCGCTGACAAACTTCAATCTGGTATGGATGGAACTGTTTCAGAAGAAAAAGATATGGAAGATGAAGAAGACGATGAAGATGGTGAAGGTATGAAAGATAAAGAAGAAGAGATGGACTAATGAAAATCACAGATTTTAAGAATCTATTTCTTGAAATGTCTGATGAAGGTTCTGATATAAGCCCTGAAGATTATGCTGATGAACTTCACATGCTTATATATGAATTCATGTCTGACCTTGATGAAACTAATTTACCTGAAGAGCAACAGGATATGTATTATGAAATAATGGATGGTCTCGGTGATTATCTGGATGTTGTTGACGGTGAAGAAGATGATGAAGAGGACATGGAAGAAGCTGTTGCGCCTCGTAAAAATCGTATATCCAGAAAAGATTGGATACAACGTAAAAAAGAATATCGTAAGCATAAAAACAAAATTAAGCTTCAACAAAAGCGATATAGAAAGACAACTTCTTACAAAAAATATCAGAAAAAGGCTAAGAGACTTTCAAAGATAGGTAAGACAAGTACAGGAAAGAGACAAACAACAAGGATTAGAACATAATAACTGATAAGTGGACAAAAGGAATGTATAGGAACATTGCCAGCGTAGCAAAAGAAAAAACCTAAGAAGAGTGTCGTAATGCTTCAGACAGCTTAAATTGATATTTAAGTAATGATTAGTTATTATGAAAGTTATTCCCCTTTCAAACAGCGGTACACTGATAAAGTACGTCAGCCCTGAAAGGGGTTTTGTTTTTCTTATTGACAAATATAATTAGATAAGTTATATTATGGGTATATAATTATGAAGGAGGTTTATAATATGGAAATTAAATTTTTAGGTTCTGGTGGCGGGCTTGTTTCACCAGATGTCAATTATCATTCAAATATGGTGGTAACATTTGATAATGGTTATAAACTGTTAATTGATGCTGGAACACATATACAGTTTTCACTTGCTGAAGCTGGTATTAAACCAGAAGATATTGATGGTATTGCAATCACACATCAACACGCAGACCATGTAGGTGGTCTTGAATGGCTCGCATTCTATAATAAGTTTATGGTGAACAGAGATGAAAAGTTACACCTGTTTTATGGTGAAAGAAGAGCTGGTGGCTATCCATCAGAAGCTTTAAGTGAACTTTGGGAAACCACCCTTAAAGGTGGGTTGGAAATTCTAAACAAATCAAAAGTCACCATTAAAGAATATTTTGACATTTATAAAAGTTTGGGTGGTGTGAGATTTATCCCAAATAATCATTTAGAATATACGACAAAGGTTAATACCCATAACAAACTTGCACAAGATATTAAATCTTATGCGTTTTCATTCTCATTACTTCTTGAGAATGTGTTTATTTCTGGTGATGCTAAATATCCAACTGAACAGATGTTAAACATTATGCAACAAGTAGACACGGTTTTCTATGATTGTGAGTTTGCTAATTATGAAGGTTCTGTTCATGCTCAATATCATGAACTCAAACAATTACCAGATGACATCAAATCAAAAATGTATCTGTACCATCACAATCTAACCAACAAAGATATTGATGATGCAATGAATACATTTGTTAAAGAAGCTGGATTTGCTGGTATAGTTAAAAAAGGTGATACTTTTACAGTATAAACAAAAAGTTAATTGAATTAACAGATATAATATGATAGAAATATATAAAATGATGGAGGTATATTAATGGATAAAACGACTCAGATGATATTTGAAAATTTTGCAGATATCAACAACTCAATGATAGTGGATGAACCAAACACACTTAAAACTGGTCATGCTGATGATAAAATTTTTGGTGCTTATGACCATGAAGAAAATTTCCCGTTTATGGCATTTTACAATCTCAAAGAATTTCTTGGACTTATTAAAATGGGTGATGGTGTAGAATATCTGGAAGATAGTGTTGTTATTACAAACACAGCAACAAAATCATCTATAAGATATTATTACAGTGATTCCAGACTTATCAACTTTCTTAGAGATAGAAAGACCAATGAAGTCAAACCTAGTGAGAACATCAAGAAACATAAAGCGGATGTCATTGCAACATTTGTTTTTGAAGAGTCTCAAATCAAAGAAATGATGAAAATTTCTAGTGTAATGAAACTTAAAAAAGTTAACATCAATATTAAAGATGGTAAAGGTATTATCAGAGCATATGCAGATGGTAAAAACGATAATATCAAATTTGATATTGTGGGTGATTTTGACGGTGAATGTGATTTCACAACAGCACCAGAGGTATTTAAAATTATCAATGGTACATATAAATGTGAGGTAACAAGCAAATATATGAAGCTGATTCACAAAGATATTCCACTGGTTTACAAAGTTCCTAGATTCAAGGTATAATCATGAGTCTGTTAAGAAGGTTTTATGATGACAAAGGATGGATTCATAAATATAGACCTAAAACAGTTGATGAACTAATCATTCCAGATAACCTTAAAGAGTATGCTAAAAATATTATTGAAAGTGAAAACATTGGTAGCATACTCCTAAATGGTAGGGCTGGGATTGGTAAAACAAGCTTTGCATTCGTGTTAGCTGATACTTTGGAGTATGACACTCTTTATATCAATTGTAGCGTTAAAACAGGTATAGATGTCCTTAGAACGGATATTCAAGATTTTGCATATAGTATGAGTCTTGAACATGATAAAAAAGTTGTGATATTGGATGAAATGGATAGGCTTTCTCCTAACACAATGGATGGTTTAAAATCATTCATGGAAGAGTTTTCTTCTACAACTGATTTTATATGTATAACAAATCATAAGGACAAATTACCAGAACCAGTTATTAGCAGAACTGAAGATATCGAATTCTCATTGTCAAAGGATGACAAAGTTAAACTTGCTAAACAGTTTTATGCTAGGTTTGTAAAGATACTTGAAAGTGAAAACGCACCTTGTAATAAAGATGTGTGTAAACATCTTATGGCTACATACTTCCCAGATATGAGAAAGATACTTATTGAAGCTCAAAAGCTGAATAAGCAAGGTATTCTGGGTGATTATGATGTTGTTAGAAGTAAAATCATTGACGGGAGTGAGACATATAATCTAATCAATGATGCTGTTAAAAACGGTGTAAACTATCCTAAGATTAGAAAATTTGTGATGCAATATGGTGATGCGGATACGTTCTTTTCATATGTATTTGAAACATTTCACAAGAATGTTAAACCTGAGTTTATACCACAAATGGCTCTTATGATTGAAGAACATTCATATAAGTCAAAGTTTTCAGCGGATATACAGATTAACTTGACTGCTTTTATAATGGATGTCATACTATTAATAAATGGTGATTAACAATGTTTGATATACTGAAGGATATATCTGAATTTAAAACTGGTAATGTTGATATGAAAAAGTATAATGCTTTTATGATTAACAGATTTGTATCAATGTTACCAGACACAATGATTTTAGCAAACTTGATGAATCAGTGTCCAGATATGCCAGTTGAAGCACAATATCAATTCTATTTACATGCAATGCCAAAGAAAAGGCGATTCTTTAAGTATATTAAAGATGAAAAAGAAACAGATAAATGGATTGAGATGCTAAAAGAATATTATGACATTGATGATGTTGAAGCAAGAGATTATGCAGAGATGTTTACAGAGGAACAATTGATTGAGATTTATGAAATTATGAATACAGGAGGACTTAAACATGAATAATTATAGAGATATTTTTGAAGCTCTATTAGCGGGTAAAAAACTGAAAAGCTCGGATTGGGGTGATGGTGAATATATTAAAATGAATGATAATGGAATGCTCATTGATGAAAATGGGGATGAACTTTTTATGGAATCTTTCCCACTTCAGTATATGACCATTGTAGACGGTGAATAATGGAATATGGAATTAAGATAAAACCAAATTCATTTCGTATTGTTAGAGAAACACTTGAAAGGATAGGGTATAGAAATTGGCATGAGTTCTATCTTCAGCCAGAATGTTATATACTCTATAAAAAGGGCGAATATTATCTTGTGCATTGGAAAGAGATGCACTTAATTGATGGTGTTTATATGGAGCTAACTGAAGATGACCTGATTAGGCGTAATAACACGCTTGTATTACTCCATGAATGGAATATGTTAAAAGATGAACAAAAGGTCACGTATAATAAAAAAGCACATATAGACTTTATCAAACACTCTGACAAAGAGAAATATGATATTAGACATAGATATAATATAGGTAAGATTAAGAAAACTTGGGTGTGTGGTATATTTGAATTTGTTGACGCACCTGAAGAGTTTAAAGAAACTTTTAACTATGCTGAATATTTTAAAAGGCATGAAAAACTTTGTAATGGTATCGTGCAAGAACAGCCATTACTCAGAGGTTTTGATGATTATGCTATTGAATATCATATTCACTGGTTAGAAGACCAAACAAAGTATAATTTTAAATATATAGGACAAAATTTAGACTATATTAGACTTATATTGGAGGTTAAATGATGGATGATGTAGTTCAAGGAATTTTAAATGAATATGATAAAGGCAAACCCATTTTTGATAGTCTGTTTACATGTGATAGTTGTGGAATCGTTTCAGAGTTGGAAGAAATCTTTAAAATGATTGAATCTGATGATGTTAAAAAATGTATGTCTATATTGAATAGCAAACATATGATTAAAAAGGTTTTACATGATGATGAACCACATGAAATTTCTATATGTTATTATGATGCTATTATAATAAATGCATTTGGAGTTTATTATGAACCTGAACATGGTTCAAAAAGACAAATATGCAATATGAATGTTTTTAGAGTATAGTTATGATTAAACGTAAAATTAATACTATAAGATATAAACTAATGTGTAAAAACAGACATATGAGAAAAAATTGGGAAAATGGTAGTTTTTCACTTAGGTCTAAATTACTAATTTACACTAATCCAATCCTTAGAAAAATCCAATGGTGGTCTAAAAGACCTTTTCTGATTGTGGGTCTTTGTGAATGGGTTGGTACTGAGAAACCAAGATATCCACTTTTTAAATATTATAAAATAGCTAGAATTAGGATTCAAAAATGATTCTATCTGATAGTCAAAGACATAAATTATTTGATGCTATAACTCAAAAAGAATTAAAGATTAATACATTCAAGTTCGATTTCAAGTATATATTTCAAAATCCATATGATATAACATCAGATGATTTGAAAAAGTTAAGAGATGAGCTTAAAAAGATAATGAAAAGTTGCAATATAGCATAAAGAGTTATAATGATTATGTGAATAAAATCCTTGACAAACTAGAAACAATGATATAAACTCTTAAAAATTTGGAGGTAAATAAATGGAATTTGTTGAAGTTATTAAAGAACTTCGTGAAACTAGAAGTTCAAAAGAGAAAGTTGAAAAACTGAGTAAGTATAAATCAGATGAACTATTTAAAGAATTTTTTGACATGGTGTATAATCCATATGTAAATACATATATCAAAAAAGTTCCAAAGTTCAATAATGGTGAAAATGATGCATATAGTATGCTTATTGAGTTTAAGAATCTGTTTTATGCACTGTCATCCAGAAACATATCAGGAAACACAGCACAATCCGCTGTAAAAGGATTTCTTGATAGATGTGATGCGGATGCTTATGATATCTATACATGCATTCTAAAACAGAATCTAAAGATGGGGATGGATGTTAAAAGTATTAATAAAGCTATGGGTGATATTATTGAAGTCCATGAAGTGCAAAGGGCTAATAAATATGAACCCTCAAAAGACCCATCATACTATAAAACAAATATGTTCTATGCAAGTGCTAAACTTGATGGGTTAAGATGTACATATCTTTATGAAAAAGATAAACTACTTACTAGGGGTGGTAAAGAAATCATTGGAATGGAGTATATTCAATCTAAATGTAAACAAATTTGTGAAAGATTCAATGTTAATCTTATTGATGGTGAACTATATACACACGGTGTTCCATTTCAAACAATTCAAAGTATTGTTACAACTGAAAAGAATGTGAATCCAACTCTCAAAAATAAGATTGATTATATCGTTTTTGCTCTTGATGGTGAAGGTATAATTGAACCTGAAGATATGTATATCACACTTAGCCAGCTTGATAAACCTGACATGCTTGGTAATAGCATTCTAAGTGAACATGATAGAGTTCGTGCTATTAAATATGAGCCAATTGCAAATGACCCTAAAGCTATTGAAGCTAAATGTATTGAATATGTTGAACAAGGATTTGAAGGTATTATGCTTAGACATCCAGAAATCCATTATGATAATACAAGGTCAAACAATCTACTCAAATATAAACTGTTCATTGAACATGATTTTGAAATCATTGGTATCCTTGAGGGTACTGAAAAGTATGCTGGTATGCTTGGTGCTGTTAAGTGTAGAGGTGAATTTGATGGTAAAGTTGTTGAATTTGAGTGTGGTTCTGGTTGGTCTGATAAAGAACGTATGATGTACTTCAATTCAGATTCAAGTGTTGTTAATGCTTATTATGATGCAAAACTTTTAAACATTACGGGTTCTGCAATTGCTAAAATGGATATCATGAAAGAAAAGATTCTTGTTGAAAGCTTTATTGAAGAGAATGATAAAGATTATCTAAAAGGCAAACTACTTGAAACTAAATTTCAGGGATTGACAGATAAACCAAATGATGAAAATGTATGGTCTCTGAGATTTCCTATTGCAAACAAACTTAAACTGGACAGGTGATTATGAAAACCTGTCCATTTAATGACCATAAAGAATGTGTTGATACTTGTATGTTTTATGAAATCATAGAAGAACAAGTTATCAAAGGTGATAATACAGGTGGTCAAGTAATGAAAATGGTTAAAAAGCCTAAATGTATGATATTTATAAGGAAATAACATGATTATAGAAGGTATAATTGTTGATACAAATAATGACACACCTGAGACATTTTTTGAGTTTAGAAAAAATGGTGATTTTTTACCTGTTGATTATAAACCAAAGGAATGTTATATTGAAATACTAATTCCATATCATGATGGATTGACAATTGGTAAAAAATGCAGATTGGAGGTTATAGAAGATGAAGATAATTAGTTTTGTTGGTAAAGCTGGTTCTGGTAAAGGTTATCAAATGATGAAACATTTAGAGGATGTTAAATCTAATGGGTATCCTGTTATGTGCATGAGTCTTGCAGACCCACTAAAAGAACTGTTTAGAAAAAACTTTGGAATGTATAGAGATGGTTCAATTGATGAAGATGTTTATAAGTATCTGGAAACAGCACATGATGTAAACATTGGAAAGGGTATACTTGATTATACAGCGGGTATATACAATAGAACTTATGGATATGATTATACTATACTAAATGAAAAGATTCAGGAAGCGAGCAAACATGTTCCAAAGGTTATTGAAGCTATAAAGAATAAAGACATTAGAAAATGTTTGCAACTGTACGGTACTGAGGTTGCTCACACGTTCAGTAATTCAATTTGGGTAGACTTCCTACTTAAAAAACTTTTTAAGCTCTTAGACCTCAATTTTATCGACTCTGAGCTACATGTTTACATCGATGATATGAGGTTTGCTACAGAATATGATACTATATCTAATTTTGCAAATGTGTATGGATATAAATTTGAATGTTATGGGGTTGAATGTTCTGATGAAGTTAGATGTGAAAGACGCAATATGACTATGGATGAACTTAAAGTCCTAGATTCACATAAATCTGAACAAGAAGTCGGGATTATCATTGACAAGCTTGAAAAAGAATATATAATAAATAACAATTAAGGTAAAATTATGAAAGAAGTGATATATATAATTAACAAATTTATGAACTTGACCATCATAGAATATATTGTATTGGTATTGGTTCTAACTATTGCTATAGGAGGATATATACATGATTTTTGATGAAAAACTTTCAGAGTATATTGAAAAACAGGTTGAAATTGGTATTCAGGAACATAAGAAAAAGCTTAAAGCTGATATTGATGAACTTAAAGGCGTATTCTGTGTATCCAGTGAATATAATTATGCAATGGAACGACTTTTCGATAAACTATATGAGGTAATTAATGGGTGATATTAGACGTAGAGTATATAGTATAACAAAAGAATTTATGAACGATTCCTCGATACCTATAGACAGTGTGAAAAATATTATCATGGAATCTCTTGTACATGGTATAGCACACGACTTTATGAATGATATGAAATTTGAAGATATTCCTTCAAAATATAGACCATTGATGGGTTCTTATGAATATGATTTAGAATTGTATATATCACAATTACCACCAAGAGGCAAGGATGCTCTAATCGACTTTATCAAAGAATTGAGAATACTCATGGAGAAATATCAATATGCTGGATTTAGTGATTCTGGGCATCTATATGATAGGATTAAAGAGATAATACCAGATAACATACATGGATAAAAGAGGTTGAGAATGACAGAAAAAGATTGGTATACTAAAATTGGTAAAATGAAAGACCATAGCAAAAGAAAACAATACAAATTCGGTATATACGGTCTTAGCTCTGATAAACTTTGGAAGCGTGATGTGAGTAAAAGAAGACGTACAAAATTTAAAAATGTTATTAACAGAATAAAAAATGATATACTTGATATTGATGATATGGTCTGGAATGAAAAGAATCAGTCTGTATCTGATATATGGGAAATATATTAATTAAAGGAGGATGAATAATGTTAACAAAAGAAGAAAAAAGAGAAGGTTGGGCTATATGGCGATATGGAATTGGTATACTCATTGTAACAATTATCATATTTAGTGTACTTGGATATCTTGGAATGTTTGGTCAAACTATCGTGGAAAGAAAAATCTATGAGAATAGTTATCAATATTCAGAAGCAAGAAAAGATGCTGTATATACATATAAAGCGCAAATTGCTGAAATTGAAAGACAACTTAGAAACCCAGAAATTGATGGGACTACAAGAACAAATCTTGAATCACAGCTTTCTGGAATTAGAATACTTATGATGAAGGAGGATATGAAACGATGAGAAAACTTTTTATTGTACTACTAATTATCGCATTTGCTACAACTGCATTTGCGGGATGGGGCAGTGATTCACAAGAATCACAAGAGGCTCAAAAAGTAGCAAAACAGCAAAGACAATATTCAATTGGTCAACCAATTCCATATTTTGATTGGTCACTTGAAAGAGATTTAGTTATTCAGCTATATCAAGTAAGGAATAAAAAGGTTGCAACCCATTCTGTATGGAGAAGTGATTATGGTTTTATAGAGGGTGATTGTCCATCATTTGGATATGGAATACCTTATGACACATCACTTACAAATCCACTTGTGGCAACACATGAAGATAGTAGAGGTTACGGAGGTGGTGCTGGTGCGCTCACATCTGTTGAACAAGCAGAACCAAATGGTATTTTTGCATCAAAAAATACATCGGCTACATGGGTAATGTGTCTTAGTGAAACTGGAACATCTATTGAACCAATATATGTTGAAACAAAAGTAACAGTATACCCATACCCTGTAAAGGTAGACTATGATAAAAACCGTGTTAAAAGGGCTGGTAAAGCTTCAGTAAATATGGTGAAATAATGCACAATATAAAGGTTAAACTGATTTCACATAGTTCAGTTGATGGGGTATTATCAGCAATTGGGAAACCATATAAAAATGAAAATCCATCTATAGAACTTGTTAAAAAGATTTGTTGCGATGAAAATTATGAAGAAAAACATGGTTCAGTATTAGAACATGTATATATGACATTTGATATACTTGGTGCTAGTAGATGTTTTCTTCAGGAAATGGCAAGACATCGAATTGCATCACCAACAGTAGAATCAACTAGATTCAGTCTCAAAAAGATTTTAAAACATTTTGATGAGATTATTAAATCTGGTGATGATGATGAGAATGCATGTCGTAATGCAATAGAGAAATATTTCCTATTTCCAGAAAATGATATACTTGTCAATAAAGGATTGTCAACAGAACAGATTACGATGTACTATAACAATCTTTATGACATTGATAAAAAATCTATTGACACAATGAGAGAATTGATGTCTAATGGAATCAGTCAAAATGATATTCTGAAATATTTCATAGTAGAAAATTTTAGAATTAATATGACATGGACAATCAATCTCAGAAGCTATAGAAACTTTCTTAAGCTTAGAAAATCTGAATATGCACATTTTGAGATTAATAGTGTTGCATGTCAAACTGAAGATGAAGTTAATAAAACTTGGATAAAAGAATTAATATAAGGAGGATGTATTATGAAATGTGAAGATATACTTAAACACGGTGTACTTATTGAAGTTGGTGGTATTAATGGGCTTCTTAGAATTGATGAAGATGGAGACCTTATAACAGATGCGGGAGGTCAATATATCTGTGAGGGTAGATATTTTAATGATAATCTAATTGATAAACAATATAATCATACTATTATGAAAGTTTTTCTCCCTGAATACTCGTTTGTAAATGGAAAAGTTGAAAGGTCTCTTAAACTCATTTGGGAAAGAGGAAAGGGTGTTATACCTGAATGTATAGTTGAAGATAAAGTTGAAGATAATTATAATCTTCTTGCTATTAAAAGATATAACTATGAATATGATAAAGAATGTTCTGAATGTGGAATGAATCATACTTATATTAAAGAAAGAGGTATCACAATGGTTCTCTTTGAAAAAGATAATATTCCATATATTGGATGGTCAAGATGCGCACCTGATGATGATTTCTCTAAAAAGAAGAGTATTCAATTTGCAAAAGAACGTGCAGTGGAAGTTAAGACTGTATATAGTTTTATGGGTGAAGCTATTGAATTTGAAGGGATTGAATCAATATCATCTTTTATCAATATTGATGATGATAAACAAAAATATAGAGTTAATGAATGTTTAACAGATTTTTGTAAACAAGAATATGTTCGCACCCCAATTAGAAAACTTACAAAGGATAAATAGTTATGGATACTAACTATAGACATAGAATGACACCTGATGAGTACATTAAAAACATGATTCCACCCAAGTTCCGTGAAATGGCTGGGTGGAGTCCTGAACAAATCAGAGCAGAATATGAAAAGATTCTAAACAAAGAATCAACTCTCACAAGAGCGCAAAGAGATAGAATAGTACAAATAATTAATATACTGGATAAGCAAAATGATATTCAAGAAAGGGAAGAAGTTCAAGAAACTGCGTAAACAATATATAGACCTGAAAGAATGGGAATATATAGTTCATAAGCTTAAAAGATTATCTGTAAAGAATGTTCAATTTGATGTTGAATATGCAGACAATATGTTTAAAGGTATTAATGTGATATTCAAAGAGATTCATGTAGGTTATATCTGTATGAATAATCTGGAATTGGTAATATTTAAACGTTATGCCGATTTAAAATATGTAGATAATCTGAAATTAATTGTTGACACATGGCTAAACTATGTGCTAACTTCAAGAAGAGCTATACGAAATCATTATTTCGGTAACTAAAAATTATAAGAGGTTATATTATGAAACAAGAAATAAAAGACAAACTAAATCGTATTATTGAAGTTTATACTATCTGTGGTATTTTTGTTATAATAATGATAATATATACAGTTATTACCAGCAATACAAGCAAAAATATCACAGAACGGTATGACAATCAAGTCAAATCACTAAAACTTGATATAGTTGATAAAGAAAAATCCATTGATAATCTTATGGATAAACTATCAGCTATTGATGAAAAACAACATCAAAATATCAAATCCTATATAATGGAAATAAACAGACGGATACCTGAATCAATTGCTAATGATATGGCTACTGCTTTCATTAAGATTGGTAAAGATAACAATATGAATCCATTAACACTTGTTTTCATTGCTGATGCTGAATCTGATTTCAGAATTGATGCTGATTCAGGTCAGGCTTCGGGTTCTATGCAAGTAAATCTATCAGTATGGTATGATAAACTTGTTGAAGAAGGGATAATCAAACAGAAGAGAGATATTTATAACGTTTACAATGGTATTGATGCTGGTAGATATGTTTATCAACACTATAAAGACATATGTGATGAATATAAAAGTGAAAATAGACTTAGAGGGCTTGGCTTTCACAGTGTTGAAGAATGTGCAAGTCGTAAATACTTTGGTATAACAATTAAAAATGGTAAACCAACAAAAAGTAGTATAGAATATTACAAAAAGTTTGAACAAGCTATTGTAAACTATTTTATATATGTAAATTAAAAGAGAGGTAATAATCATGGCATGTAGTAACAATGGTTCAAGAGGTAGAAACTGGTCTGAATGTATTGAAGCAGAAGTTGAATTTTGTGTTAACAAATTTAACACATTTATCCAAGTAGGAAATTGGATTTCATGTCAATTTCTGGGTATAAAACAGATATCAAAGATTGTAAAGTGTAGATTTGGTTGTAATGTTAGTAATACATTCCATGTTGCATATTTTACAGATGGAATGAGTCATAATGTTGATATTGAAGATTTAGAAGTGATAGGAAATGTGGATGACACTCTTAAGCTTGATAGACTGTTTAAGAAACATTTTGCAGAGGGTGATACGCTCTATTTACCCATAAATAAAACTGTTTATACAATGCAATCTGGGGATTGTACAGACATGGTTAGAGGTATTCTACCAGTTGTAAATAAAAATCTTGCTAAAATAGCAATGTATAATGGTAAAAGAGTAACACCAGTTCTGAGTGGATACCCAGATTATTCCTTATTTTATCAAGATGGTCGATTCTTTATTAATAAAAATGATGAAATTATTATCATAAAAGATGTTTTAGCAAAAGATTATATCATATTAGATGATGAACCTAAAATAGTTGAAATAACACTAAAAGAGGTTATGAAAATTATAGCAAATAAAAAGGGATGTTTACCTGAACAAATCAGAATAAAAGGTTGACAATCGTTTTTAAACAGTGTATATTCTTATAAACTAAACAAAGAGGTAATATTATGTCAAATTATAAAAAAGCTAAAGAAAAATGGTTAAGCTTATCATGGTATAAAATAGCTAATAGAATGCTTAAAAAGTATACCAAATACTATATTTATAACAGTGGTGGGTTATTTACAGGTAGAGGTGATGTATTGGATTCTGGTGAAATTATGGCTGGTGACATATATATTGGTCATTTTTCTAACCATAACGGGTTTCATTTGAACATGGATTATAATAAATCTGATACAATTAGAAGGACAATTCAAAAATTAAATAAAATTTATTTCAGATTATACAACAGGGAAAAACGAAAACTGAAACCCATAAAAGATAAACAAAAATTTGAAAGAGTATCACGTGTTGAAGGTGGTGTTAAATAATGAAGCTAATTCAGGAGGATGTATGAAATTCAAATTAAAAGAATATGGGCTTTCAAAAGTCATACAAACAAACAAATATACTATAAACAAATGTAAACGTGGTTCAAACTTATACAGGGTTGAAATGATTCAAAATGGGTTTATCAGTACCAATTTTAGAAATATTGCATATGGTGAAACTGTTAAAGATGCATTGGATGGTCTTGTTGATGATATTAAAAAGCGTGGCTTGTTTTTCTTTGATGGTAAAAATGTTGTAAGGGTTAAAGCACAACATCTTATAAATGATATGAAGGAGGTTTAAAGAATGAGAGAAGAAGAAAGAAAAATTATACAAGAAGTGATTGAAATACTGGATATTTATCTGGGTGATACAGACCCAGATGACTTAGATGTTGAAGATGAATTTTGTTCGGAGGAATATCCAATTCATTATTGTTATCATAAACTGTCTTCAATAACAGGAGTTGATTAATTATGAGAAAAGTATTTATAATTATACTAACAATTCTTATGGCTATTAATACATTTTGCCAGTAACCCACCTATTATAAAATCTAAAAATGTATACAAGGTGTGTTTGGAAGGTGTATATTATTATTATGTATATGAAAATAATATGGGTAAAGCTGGTGGTATTACTGTTGCATATAATCAAAGAGGTTTTGTTCAGAATTGTCATGAGGAATGGAATAACAAATATAGAAAGGTAAAGGTGGGAGAATAATGAGTTATATTGAGCATGAATCATTATTACTTAAAGATTCAGAACATAGACAAATGTTAAAAACTTTGTTTGAAGTGCAAACATTTTTAACTATGTTAGATAGGAGGGGTATTAGTATTTTATGTTCCTCATACCCTGAAGATATTAGAAAAATGGTGAATAAGACTATAGAAGAGATAACAATGGAATAATCGGAGGTTTAAAGAATGAAAGTATCTGATATGACATTTGATGATTGTTATATAACAATTGAAATCAATGATGAGATTGAAATAAGTCTTTTACTTGAAGATATGTATGGTGATGGGTATCTCATGTTCCATTGTGATACACTTAGTCAACCGTTTTGTTGGCTTATAGACATTGATAAAAAGTTTAGAAAACGTGAAACTGCTGAAAAACACGCAAGAACCCAGATTAAAAAGATGATAAGAATGGGCTGTAAATGGTTAAAAGAAAATGAGTAAATTTGTTTTTTCATGTTATACTTGTAATTCAGATGAATATAAGGTAAACTGGAAACATGGTAAAATAAAATGCTTGAATTGTGGTAAGGTTATTGATATAAAAATTCCTAAACATAGGAGATATAATAATGAGTAAAACATGTGAATCTTGTACACATTCTAAACATGTATGTAACATGGATAATGAATATAACTATTGTAAAATAATGCAAATAAAGATTTCAAACGTTAAATGTGCAGAAGAATGCTCATATTTTTCAGATGATGTAGAGTATGAATATAGATTTGACCATCCTGCGTATAAAGATTTCAGAAAAATATTTACAAAATGGTTGCATAACACATCATCTTGTTTTGAACGTGATATCCTTAGAAACCAACAAGAAAATCTTTGGAATGAGTATAAGAAACAATTAAAACTATAAGAGGTATAATTATGATATGGAATAAAAAGACCAAAAATGGTAAGTCATCCGATTCAATTGTTAAAAATGGTAAAATTATTATGCAAAAAACTTTATCAGAATGTTATGATAGAATAAATGCTATGTCCACTGTTAAAATTAATATTGTTGCTGTTGGAAATGATGGTTTTGGAAGTCATATGCAAATATGGTGTCGTAACTTTAAACATCCTGAAGAGATTTCCAGTTGGGCTGAAAAAGCTGTTACAAAACTTAAAACATTAAGCACGGTTAATATAGATGTGAGTGGTGATGATTTGGATGGAGATTATGTATCACACACTTTTAAATTTGACAAAGATATTGGTAAGATTTTTCTTGATTATGCAATACCAGAAGCAATTGATTCAAGTTCAGATTTTTATAACAGTATGAATGGGATTCTAATGATTGAGAGTAAATGATGAATGCATGCAAACAGTATAAAGATTGGATAAAAAAGATGCGTAAATTGTATGGTAAAAAGAATAGAAAAGGTACTATCCCATCATGGGCATTAGATGATTATCTCATGGATATACGAGATGATAGAAGTAAGAAAAATTATAAAAGAAGAAAATATAAAAAAGAGGTGTATGATGAAAAAAGTAATAATGATAATTTTAATAGCAATAACAATAATTAGTTGTGATTATGGTTTAGATGCTCAAACAACTGTCAGTAAAATTAAACAGTGTACTCAAAATGGTATGGGTGTTGATGTATATCGTTGCAAAAGCGGTGAATCAAATTTTTATATAGTTGACATTGTTTGTTCAAATGAAAAGGGGTTTATGATAATAGATTATCCATGTATCACACCTTTTAATCAAATTCTGGAAGGTCAAAAAGAGGCTCAAAAATGAAAGTAGAAGATATTCTGAAAGTTGTTGAAAAGTTGAATTCATTTTTTGAACATGTTGATTATAGTGATGAAGATTTATCAGCAATCAATTTCAATTATAGATATTGGGATTGGACATTCACAATCAATTTCAATGATATAATTCTGTATGATGATTCATACAACACATGTGAAGATAGAGAAACAATTGAAGGGCTGTATAATTATTGTTTTTCAGAGTTTAAAAGATTCGTGCAGATTCAAAATGATATAGTAAGGATACTAGATGAAAAGGGTTAAAGATGGATTTGTAAACTTTTTTGAAATATTTTTGAATTTGTTATTGACATGTTTGAAATCTTCTGGTAATATTATTTATCAAAACAAAGAGAGGTTATAACATGGCTAAATCATTTACAAAGAAAATCATGAAAGAACTTGAAGAAAAGTTTGGTTTTATCAGAAAAAAGTCTGCAAAAACTATTGAAGTGTTTATCCCTTCAGAAGATGATGAAAGGGTTGCTGACTATGAAGAAACAGAAGTAATGTCCAATGATGTTTGTGCGTTTCTACTGGAAAACAAATATTTTGAAAGCGTTATAGCATACAAAACTGGTTATAACTCATGGATAATTGATATTGAATCTTACAGTCCATCTGAGTTATACTATATGGAACTTTGTAAAAACAATATAGATTAAGAGAGGTTATATTATGACTAAAGTTGAAAATCTTAAAGAACAATGGAAAACATGTAACGATGATGAAAGGGTTGCAATTGTTAGACAGATTTTAGAAATTGAGAACCCACTTCATAATAAGACAATTGTCTGCAATCATGATAAATATGGTATTAATAAATCTATCATCGAAGCTCCATATGATTATGAATTATATGAGAGTGGTAAATGGTCTGGAAGAATTATTGGAAAATACTCTGATAAAAATGATAATGAGGCACTGAAAGACATGTTTAAAAATGGGTTTGCTATAGTTTATAAAGATTATATTGAAAGTGAGGAAATATAAATGGTAATGAAATATCAAGGGAAATCAGTCCAAACAGAAACAATAAACGTTGAAATCGACAAAGATATCATTCAACAGATATATGAATATTTTGAATGGCAATCATGGACTAAATGTCTTATAATAGATGTGATTGATTTTAAAATTATCGATACTGAAACTGTTATTGTAATATATAATTACGAATAAAACTGTTGACAAGTGTAAATCAGTGTGATATAAATAAACATAAACTAAACAAAGAGGTAATATTATGAAAAAAGTAATTGGATATGTAATTATCAAAAAAGACGGTTCAGAGGTTCTTAAAACAAACGGTAACAGAGGTCGTAAAGAACAAAAAATCTATGAAAAGGAAGCAACCGCTAAAGGTATCATCACAACACTCAAACTTGATAAAGAGGTCTGGATTATTAAACCTGTTGAAGTTGATGTGATGTGTGATGATGAAATTGAATTTGATGCTGTTCTGGAAGTGTCTAAATCATTCGAAAGGAATCTTGCAACAGGTTATCCAGCATTCGGTAAAATTTACAATGATAAAAAGGGTAGATTTACTGATGGGACTGAAGTCAGAACTTCCCCTGTAACAAACTATACAGACAGTAGACTCTATACAAAGAGTGGTACAGTATACAAACTTAAATGGGTTTAATATTATGAAATATGCTAAATTAGACTGTTACTCAGTATGCACGGATTCTGAACGTTCTTCTGAAAGATTTGGAAGCTGGTCAGAAAGCCACAGCTTGATATTTAACAGCCACACATTTAAAGTTGTTGGAAAAGATGTATATGGTACAATTCCTTTCAACTTTGATACCGATGAACAAGATGTATATTTTCTTCTTTATGTAAGTTATGAAACTGGTGACAGTTTCGGTAAAAGTTCAGGTAATACAGAATTTATAGGACTCTATAATGACCCAAAAATAGCTAAAGAAAATCAGCAAACCATCGAAGATTATGTAGAACACAGAAAGAATGATAATTGGTCTGTTGAACTTTGGAACAGTGATGGAAGTGAAAAATACAGTTATTCTACCTCCGCATTCACAGGCTATTTTGAATATGTTGAAAATATAGATGTTATACCACTTATGATAAAGAGAGGTTAATATGGGAATTCAAGATTTTGATACTGATATTAGATTTGTTGAGAAAAACTGGTCAAATATTGATAGTGCAATTAAGTTTGTTGAACTACTCATTGAAGAACACCCAATAATGTTCAGAGATTATATATCATATGAAGATTTCATTGATGATGATTTTGTATACATTGTTGATTGTATTAAACAAGATACACAATTTAATAAAAACTCTGAATATGAAGTATCTGTTGTATATCTTGGTACAACTATTGTTTCATTTGAACTATGTGGTAAGTATTGTGATTCATTCAGAAATTTTAAAATATTAAATAAACCTACATTTGAATGTGTAATGATGGATATGTACCGTAAACAGCTTAAAAGATTCGCAATAGATTATTAAAGGACTTGACAAATGAAGAAAGGTAATGTATTTGAATGTGTAGTGGAAGTTAGATATAATTTCTCAAAGGTTAAACGTGTTTATGTAGATGTTGTTGCTGATAGCTTCGAAGATGCTATTTCAAAAGCTGAAAGACATTGTGACAAAGAACACGGGGGTAAAATTGCAACCCTAAAAACAATTAATATTAAAAGTGAGGTTATATACTGATGAAACCGATTTACAGTGAAGGAAAGGTTAGAAAAGTTTATATTGATTATAGTGAAAACATTGGGTTTGTAGAAATCCCAATAGAAGCTGATATAATAGATTTAATATTTAGTGATGCTTATAGATATATTGTCTATGTAGAACATCCTAATCCATCTACAAAGGGATATAGAAAAGTTTTGATACATTCTATTGCTGAAGGTCAAAACGTTCCTTACAACTCAAAATATATGGTCTCACGGGTAAATGGATTTAATAACTCTATAACAAGTTACTTCATTGAAGAAACAGACGTATATATTAAAATAAATTAAGAGAGGTATAATATGTATTTTGAAATTAGTGCAAGACAATCAGGAAAAACAGAACGACTGATAAGAATGGTTAACAAATTTGTACATAAACATGATTTTAGAACAGGTTGTATTAATATTATAATTGTTAGCTGTAATCGTTATAATGCTAAAGATATTATGGATGAAATATATAAAATTGGTGTTCCAAGAAGGGATACTATTGGTATGGTTTGCTATAGTTATTCCATGTTTTTTGAAGATGTTGAACGCATTATTAATAATTCAATACCAAATACAATTTTTGTTTTTGATGAATTTGGATTTACTCGAAATCTGAATGAAAATAATCAACTCAAATTTCAACACATTAGAAATATTGATGAGAAATTTGAATTGATTGCTTCAACTACTGCTAATAAACAGTATACACTTGAAGAACTGTTTACATCAAATGAGCTATTTCCATATCTTCTTAGATATAATCAAGGGAAGTTTGAAAGTTTTGAAACACGTTTAGTCAGAGAAGATAAAACTATGTGTGAAGAACAATATGAGACACAAATTAAAAATAATTTTGTAAAGGTAAAGTAGGAGGTATAATTATGAATGTTTCAATGGATAAAAAGTATAGAACAAGGGCTGGTGATGAAGTAAAACTTCTTTGTAATAATGGTACTAAAACATACCCATTTATAGGAATCATTAAAAGAAAGGGCGAAGAGTTCTTTGAGGAAGAACCGTTTGCTTGGGGTAATGATGGTTCATGCCTGAATGATTGCTCACACCCAGAATTTGATAAAACACTGGTAGAAGTTTCACCATATGAAGATTGGAAAATTGATGATAAAATTGAAGTCAGTGATGATGGTATAAAATGGAGAAAAAGACATTTTGCTGGGATTAATGGAAATGGAAATCCCATTGCATGGGCGGATGGGACAACATCATGGAGTGCGAGTGATAGCTATAGTTGGAAATATGCACGTAAAGGTTAAACAATCATGAAAACATATAAAAATCTTCAAAACTGTAAAAATGTGTATATGGGTATTGATAATAATTTTAATATCCTTGAAGAAATATACCGAGAAATTATAAGAGTAGAAAATATTGATTATAAAGATGTTGAAGAAGACATTCAAGATATCAACATTGTGGAAATATTTTATATCAATGAGACGCATATTCAAGTGATATACACTGTTTCAAGGGGTTCTAAATATTTTAAATCATTAAAAAGAAAAAGCCATCAATATGCTGTTGACAAAACTCCTGATATGCTGTAAAGTATATAAATAATAAGCGGGTATGGTGGAACTGGTATTCATGAAGAACTTAAAATTCTTTGGTGGAAACACCGTGTGGGTTCGAATCCCACTACCCGCATTTAAGGAGTGTTTATGTTAGAAAAAATAGTTAAAGAAAAGATATTATTACTTTATCCTGAATATGATAAAGTATATGGTGTTCACACAAGAAAAGATGGAAGACAAACAATTTTACTAAACAAAAGTTATATGTCTAAACATGATAAAGGAAGAAATAAAACTATATCTTACCCAAAAGCAATTATGGAAGTTCATTTAAATAAAAAATTGGATAAAAATGAAACAGTAGACCATATTGATAAAAATCCATTAAATAATGATATATCAAATTTACAAGTATTAACATTGTCTGAACATGGTAAATTAGATTGTAAAAGACGTAAACCTATATTTTTATTATGTGACTATTGTGGAAAAGAATTTCAAGCAACTGTAAACCAAATAATAAATAGGAATACTGGTAGAAAACTTGCTTCTTGTTGTAGTCGTTCCTGTTCAGGTAAATATGGCAAAGAAATACAAATGGGTGTAAGACAGCCTATTAAAAGAGTTAAAGGTTTGGAAAAAGAATATTATTGTAATAAAGAATTAAATGAGGGTAAAATATGACAGAGTTTATTTCAATCATGATTATTGCGGTGTTGTTAGTTATATTAATTATAAAAAACACTAAAAATATAGAACCTGAAGAAGAGATTGAAAAGTCTAAGGAAATTGAAGACAACATCACTGATAATCCACGTAGAAAAAACAAAGATTGGGAACGTAGGAATGATAAAACTTGTTACTCTTGTCATTATTGGTTTGAAAATGCTGGACATGATTGTGCAAAAGAACTTAATCATTGGATGGCTAAAGAACGGATTCGTAACAATTGTATAGGATTGTATTGTGAAGATTATGAATTTGTACCCTATGAAGAAAGGTCTATTGTGGCTAAAAGAGTTTATCAGGAATATGAATAAAATTATATAAGAGGTTATATTAAAATGATATTACAGCCAAAACCAAATAGTATGAATGAACACATTGGAAGAATTTTTGTAACAGATAGATATTCTGTTGAATTGTGTAGAAATCATCCCGATAAAATATTTGTATTCGGTGATAATCTTCAAAAAACTGGTAGAGGTGGTCAAGCTATTATCAGGGATTGTAAAAACACCTTTGGAATTCCTACAAAAGTTAAACCAGCAATGACTGAAAGTTCATTCTTTTCAGATAAACCATATGAGTGTATTGCAGTTGAGGAAGAGCTTGTAAAATTAAATAAACTATATAATATGGGTAGAAATCTTGTATTCCCTATTGATGGAATTGGAACAGGTTTAGCAAAGTTGAAAGAGAAATCACCCATGATATACAATTTAATAAAAGAATATTTTGAAGAAAAATTCAATTTAAATATAATGTAAAGGAGAGTTAAAAATGCATGTAAAAGAATATATCTATAGAAACGTTATAAGGTGTAAAAAATGTGGTGATATTATTGAATCATTTCATCAACATGATTTCAAATTTTGTCACTGTGGTGAAGTAGCAGTGGATGGTGGAAAATCTTATATTAGGAGACAAGGAACACCAGACGCATTTGAAGAACTATCCGTGTATGTAAACAAACCATCATGGACATCAATTGATAAAGATGGAAAATACTATACACAGTTTATATTTGAATTAAGCGGTGAACATATTGAAAATATTATTAAAGATGGGTATAACAATATTCATATATATGCAGAAGCCTATAAAAGAGGTATTATTGACATTAACAAATATATGACAGAAATATTTGATGGTGATTTAACATATATGCTGTCTCTAATTGGGTTCTCAGAAATGGCAGGTATGAAATTCATATACAAAGAGAATGCAAATATTTATAATGTCACAGGCGTTTCAAATGGGTTCAAAACAGCCATAGCAAGATTTGAGGATGGTTATAAAGTTGTAAACTGTGATAGTAAAGATGAACAAGCTGAAGGTGTTATATATATTCCATTTGAGGGTGATGAATAATGAAACAATTTCTAAAAGAATTATTCTGTAGACACATTTATAAAACTGTCAAACGTGAATATCTATATACGAATGATGATACGCAAGCACTTTGTTATTATAATACTTCAGGTGATTATAAATTATATAGTTACATGGAGACTGAGCAATGTCAAAAGTGTGGAAAGGTTAAATACGTTAGACATGCTTATATAAATAAAGTGAATGAATTTTAAAATTTGTTGTTGACATATAATTCAGGTGGTGATATATTCATTATGTAAGGTTAATTAAACATAAGAGGTAATATTATGAATTCAATAATCTGTAAAATTTTTTGTTACGATGATAAAGGGAATGAAATCTTTGCTCAATATGCAGTTGACGAATGTAAAGCTATACAAATAGTAGAATCGAATTTTAAAGAAGATGAAAGAGAAATTATCGAATTCAACGGTAGTGACGATATATCTTTCTGGAAAATGAAATATGAAGTAAAAGATAATGATAGTGTTTATTATATCATTATAAGCAAAGTCGTGTTATTTGGATAAAGAAAAATCAAAGAGGTAATATTATGATAAAAGTTAGAACATTTAAAGATTTGGTATTCAAAGAACATAGACTCAAACAAGCATTCCCAGAATGTTTTGATGTGCAAGCTAGTATGGTCTTTGATAATGGGTTTGATATCAGTGTTATCAACAGTAACGGTTCAAGAGTATTTAACAACATTTTTCAAGTTGCTATATCTGATGAATCAGGTATTCATAAAGTTCTTGATAACATGACAAAGAAAAAGATTTCAAATCTGATAAAACATATGGAATGCCTTACTCCTGATGGGGTAAGAATAATGATTCTTAAATGGTAAAAGAGGTAAAATAATGATATACTACAAAGTCGTGATAACAGATGCAAACAATCATATTTGTTGCAATGGTAAATTTGAAAAGCATTTTAAAAATATTGCTGGTGCTATAACATTTATTAAAATGTGTAACTATGATAATACAGCAGACTTAATTCAAATGTCTGATACAAATATTGATGGAACGTTTATTACATTTTTCAAAAATGGTATAGAAGTAACAGATATAAAATAGATATATTCTTAAGAGGTAAAATTATGAAACTTCGTGATAAGGTCAAACTTATTCCAAAAACACAACAAGCTAAACAACGTATAAAAACATATGGAAATGAATATATAATCAAAGAGTTTTCAACGGATTCTGATATTATGTTCAATTCTACTGGACATGGTAGATTCTTCTATGTACAATCAATCAATGCAAACCCTCAAAACGGTCTTCTTGATGGTAGATGGATTGCAGAATATGATGATGAAAAATTTGATATAGAGGTTATAAATGAGGATTAATGTTATACCAGTTGATTATCTGGCTAATCAACACCTTATTGCTGAAGCAAGGGAAATAAAAATGCTACCTAAAGCCCTTAAACGTACCTTAAACAGCAAGAACGGGCTTAACTGGTCTAAGATACCTAAAAAGTATACGCTTAATACAGGACATGGATATTTCTTCTATGATAAACTTGATTTTATCATTACTAGATTTGACCAACTTCTTTATGAGTGTGCAAGAAGAGGATTCGATTTTAAATCTGATGAAATTGAGATTGACGGATTTGAACAGTCGCACTATAATAGCTATGAACCAACAATTACTGATATGGAAGTAAACGTTGAAAGGATTCTGGAACGTATCAAAGCTAAACCAGATTGGTACAGATATGGTTCTGTTAAAATGTGTTATGAAGATTGGGAACTTTTTTATAACGGCATGATTGAAAAAATGAGGATGGGGTGTATATAATTATGTTCTATGAAAATGATTATGTAAAAGATGTAAACAAAAATACATGTGTGACATGCCTACACCATAGACCATTTCAAAAGTATAATGGTTGTATAGTGAGAGGTGAATTGATTATACGGTATAGCAAAGCAAAACCTGAAGGAATATGTCCTATCAATCAATATAAACAAAAAATGATTATTGGGGGTGTTTGGAAATGAAAGAGATGTTTATTACTGAAGGAAAATGGTTTAAGGTTTCGGATAAATGCGGTCATTATGTTGTAACAAATAATATAGATATTGCAAATGTTAAGAGTGATAACATTTATGATGCAATTGCTATTTCATTTGTACCTGAAATGATTGAAGAACTAAAAGAATTGTGTTTTTCTTGTTGGAAACATTTTAAAAATGATAAACAATGTGAATCATGTAAAACACATACAATACTTAAAAAGGTTAGTTGTGATGGAAATGATGAAAACAATATTTGAAATAATTGAAGAACAGTTAGACATTACCCAAAATGATATAATCGGTTATGGTATTTATGGTTCATGGTCATATGATATGGAATTACCACAATCTGATGTTGATATGTTCATTATAGTATCAGATGAATTTGAATTCACATTTCTACACTGTCTGGATTATGATATTAAAATTATGCCTAAACAAATGTTTCAGGAAAAGATTAATAACCATGAGGTAGAAGCCCTAGAAATACTGTTTGACGAACGAAACACATTTAAAGAGGCATTCCCCTTTGAACTAGATAAAAGTAAGCTTAGACAGTCTTTTATGGCTGAAATATCTAATTCATGGGTTAAGGCTAAAAAGAAAATGACTATTCCATATGAAGACACTTATATTGGATTCAAATCAATTTGGCATGTGTTCAGAATGATTGACTTCGGTATACAAATTGCAACACAAGGAAAAATTATTAATTATAGATTTAGAACAGATTTATTTGATTATAGAGTTGATGATATGGATTTAGGTTGGGAGTATTGGGAACGAGAACTAAAAAGTGAGGTAAATAAAAGAATGAGCAAGTTTAGAAAAGTAGCTCCAAAGGCTGTGAAATCATGAGTATGATATTAAAAACAATTTTAAAAATAATCAAAATGATTATCATGGTTATAGTATTCTTTACATACCCATTTGCATTGTTTGTTGAATATTTGGATGAATTGATAAGTAGAATCAAATATGGTAAGTTTAAATATGTTTATGAGAGTTACAACTTTCCACAATATTTTGATAATGACTATAGTAGTGATAAAGTTGTTGTATTGAGACAAATTAATCATGGTGTAATATATTCATTATACCACTTTGGAAAGGTTAAATCATACCATCTGGTCAGAGAATGTGGAAGATATTATTTTAGTAAGGGTTGGATGATTAAAAACCATGAAACAATAGATTTAGATGAATGTTATAAGGAGTATGTAAACAATGAATATGAGTAATGCTATTAGAAAAAGATTTGTAAAAGATTATAATTTGCCTATACAGGTTTTAAAAGAAGAATACTTTGAATACTATATCAGTATGCTCGATTCTTTATATGGTACAAATAAATCATATTTGCTATTACAACAAGTTTTAAATAAGTTAGGTTCTGAAGATGCATTTTTCAAAGAATATAATCGTGTGAAAGATGTTATCATCAATACTATATCTGAATCAGATGCATATAAACAGCTTGGTTCTGATTCACTTGGTGAATATATTACAAAACGTTTATATCCTAATACTGATGTTTATAACATGAATAACATAGAAAACATTTGTTTCAGTTGACCTGAAAAAAGCAAATTTTAATGTGATGAAAGGTTATCATCCTGAACTTGTTATGAATGCTGATACATATGAAGATATGATTGGTCAAGTCACGGATTATGACTATTTCAAAAAGTCAAAATATCTTAGACAGGTTATCTTTGGAAACCTCATGCCAAAAAGACAACAGAAGATTCAGAAGTATGTTATATCTGAATATATAGAATTGTTCAATGAAAAATTTGATATAACAGATATAAAAGCATCACCACCAGATGAATTTGTTTTTGAATATGTTGATGGTATGAATTTTGATGATATAGAAATAGATAAATTTTGTAAATATCCATTTACAATTGAAAAATTTACGCTACAATGTGTAGAAAATAGACCATTCTTTGTAAAAGAATATGATAATGGTAAAATTGAGTTTAAGGGCGTTCCATCATATCTGTTTATGCAAGTGTATAAAAAGTATTTGGATGAACCAATAAACTACTATGACAGATTATTCTATTATGAAGGATATATGGCTACATTTAATGAAGATATATTTCAGGGGGATTGATTATGAAAACAAATTATCAAAGAGGATTTAAAGAAAAATACAGTAAAAGACATAAAGCATTTTTTGGAAATAAAGCTATTGAGTATGATATGGACAAAACATTTTCATCCGATGCTAATCGCCATTCACTTGGAACGCATATAGATGTTGCTTGGAAAAGAGGAGCGAAGAAAAATATTCGCCAAAGAAGACGATATTATGAACATAATTTTTGTAGAAAACAAATGAGGTCAAATTATGAAATATAGTATAACAAAGCTTGAAAAATTTATACTTCGTAAAATATTTAGAGGTGAAGAGAGATGAAACCTATGATATTTGTGATATTAATTTTAATATCAGTAAATGTATTTGCAAATTCATCAGCATTCAGTGGTATGATGCTTTTCAACAGTATAAACAATTCCTCTGATTCTGGTGGGAGTGGTTCACCCCGAAAACTCACAAGAGATGACAAGATATATTATGCATTCAGAGGTGAATGTGATTTTAGAGCAAGTAAAAAAGAATGTGTTCAGTATATAAAACAAAAATATCCAAATCATAAAATCAGTAAAAGGTTGGTGGATGATGCGTTTGGGGTTGGTACTCTTATCGGAGCATTTATCATTTTGTTTTTTACGTTTGGTGTAATTGGATATGTAATAATTAATACAAAGGGGGAATAATGAAACCAAATGCTGATGATTTCTTTATAAGGAGTACAAAACTTCAAGATGATTGGGGTGGTGGATGGGAAGCATATGTCACAGAACTTGGAAAATGTTTCTGTGTTGGTTCAGGCGATTCACAAGAAGAAGCTGTTGAATCATGTCGCACGTTTTTAAAAGATTATATACTTGATGAAGCTTATGACAAATATAAAGACCATATCCAAGAACCAAAACCATTCAATATTATATTTCTGGATTTTGATGGTGTTATCACATTTACTGATATAGAAATAACAGATATTGATATTAATGATAAGTATGATTATTTCAATACTATAGATGATGCAAAAATGCTAAGACTACAACTGGTCAATCATGAGTGTGAAAATGTAAAAATTGTTATAGTTTCAAATTGGAGACATCAATTCAACTTGAATACATTTACAGACTTTTTTGACCAATATGATATAGAAGTAATTGACAAAACAGGTCGTAAGATTTCAGGAGAACCAAGAGGACATCTTATATCAGTTTGGTTAGCTGAAAACCAGAAATATGTTAATAAATTTGTTATATTGGATGATAAAAATTATTATAGAGATTTCGAAGGTCTTAATAAACATTGGTATGATTGTTCAGGTGAAGAAATGTTTTCATCTGAAATTATGTATGATGTAATAAAATATTTTAATGATAGGGGGATTGATGAAAAAGATTGAATGTAATAAATGTAATGGTAGGGGATATACACACATTCCAGAAATAAATGGATATACCGATTGTCCTGTTTGTAACGGTATGGGTTACATAAATGTTCCAGAGACACCAACACATAAATGTACATGCTGGATATGTGAACGGTCGAGAGAGTTTGAAAAACATCTCAAAAATGTTACAGACCAAACATCAGTTGAATTTTTTGAAAAGATATTTAATCATTTATATGATGTTGAAGAAGAACTGGAATGGTATAGAAAAATAAGTAAAGAGGTGAAATAATGTTTGTACAGGTATCATATTATAAAAGAAAGGATTATCCAAATTTTAAAGATTATCAAAAAGTTGATTATGTTGAACTTGAACCAGAAAGAGGCATGTCAGGTAGTATGACAGTACATTCAAATATAGATGGTAAACATGTTATAGATGATATCAACTTTGATGAGAGTGACGTTGAATCCGTTCTAATTGATTGTCCTGTTGAGGTAGAGCTTAGAAATCTTCTATACAGATATAGAGAAGAAGGTGATAAAGACTGTTTAACATATGAAAACCTTGTAGAAATTCTTAATAAGGAAGGTTGATATGCCATATATAAATCAAGATGATAGAGAACGAGCTAAAACTAAACCTGTTACAGCTGGTGAGCTGAACTATGCTATTACCATGATGATTCAGGATTACATCAAACAATCAGGTGGGGTTAGTTATAGAATTATGAATGAAGTTACAGGTGTGTTAGAATGTTGTAAACTTGAACTATATAGAAAGATTACATCAAAATATGAAGATATTAAAATTTATGAAAATGGTGATGTTTTTACTCTTGACATAACCAATTAAATGATATATTATTACCATATACTAACAAAAAGAGGTATTTATATGAGTAGTAGTTCCATGAAAATGGATAATTTCAAAAAGGAATTAAAAATGTTGTTGGATAGATATAATGCGTGTATAGATTTTGGTATGGATAGTTGTTCTGATACACATGGTATATCAGGGGAACATATGTCTATAAGTATCAAGTCCAATAAAGGTTATGAAGAGTGTGTGATATGTCATGGATATCGTATAGAATCCAATGATATTAATTAATAAAAGAGGTATTTATATGAAAGATGATAGACTGTTTAGAATTGTTATGATGTTTTCAGGGATGATTATTTATGGTTATATAGCTTTTTATATAGGATACAAATTAAACTAAGGAGGTGTTTGTCTAATATGTGCAATTGTTCAAAGAAATTAGAATTTAGGTTCAGCAGAATTAAAGATGTTGAACCACCATTTAAAAAACATAAAGAGGATGCGGGGATTGATTTCTATGTTCCAAATGATTTCAAAGATATAGTAGTTAACCCTAATGAGACTGTTGTAATTCCTCTAGGAATCAAAGTACAAGTTCCCAAAGGTTATGCCCTTGTTTTCTTTAATCGTGGTAGTGTAGCCGTTAAAAAGGGTCTTACAGTGGGTGCTTGTGTAATTGATGAACCATTTCAAGGTGAAGTAATTCTTAACCTTATTAATGAAACCACATACCCAACCGAAATTAAAGCTGGTGAAAAGATTATTCAAGGTTTGCTTATTGAAGTGCCTGAAGTCGAATTTAATGAAGTTCCAATTGAAGAACTTTATAGTGAAAAAACAGCAAGAGGTGAAGGGATGCTTGGTTCTACAAATGAGTAGAATATGAACAAATATATACAAAAGATATTTGAATATGCTAAAATACATAATGATGGTCTTGTCACATCAGCGGTAGATGTTTATAATGAGTATCAAGAAGATTTTGAAGACTTTGAAGATTTTATATCATTTCTCAAAAATGATAAATCATTCAAAGAACATCTAATTGCAAATGGTTATTGTCAAGACACAAGTATGTATGATATGAATGAAATGATTTAAGTTTATTTGGGAGAGTTTATTTTGATATCGGGGTTTGAAGCTTACCAGTATTTTCATACGATGAAACATGTTCATTTTGCTGATAATGATTTTGATGTGACTCGTTGTAAAACGTTACCTAACAGGAGGGGGCTTGTTAATAAATGGAATCGTGAAGAAATTGATTTAAACGGTCACATATTTCAGAAAATAAACATGGATAATACAAACAGAAACAATATGATACTTTTATTTGCTTCATACTGGATTCAAACCCCTGATTTTTTTGTCAGAGATATTATACAGGATAAATACAAAACCTTTAAAGATAATGTATCATGTATTAAACGTGCTGAAAAAGTTTTTGAAGCGGATGTATATAAAGTGTTAGAATATTGTGAAAAGAAGAAAATTACTATCAAAAAATATTTCTATTCACCAGACACATTATATCACATTAGACGGACTGAGTTTATCAGTAAAAACAGTATAATTTTATTGAATCAATGTCTTGACTTTTTTAACAAGTTGAACTATGATTCTTTAAATTTTATTGAACAAAGCAAATATGATTATTATAAAGTGTTCTTTAAAAAGTATTGGATGATATTAAAAAGGTATATTGGGGGTATTGATTGGAAACTTAAACTTAAAGACATATTGAACAAAGAAAAACAGAGAAATAACAAAAATTTTATGACAAAAGGAGAAATTTAATTTATGAGTTGGAAAGATTATAAGAAAAAAATGGAAAAAGTTAATGAAACAGTTGAGAAAGCAGACAAACCAAAATCAACAAGGGATGAAAGATTCATCAATCTTGTAAAAGTAGATGGTAAATATAAGTCTATTACATTTAAACTTCTGGGTGGTAAAGATGGTAAACCATTTATCATGAAGTATAGCCACTATGTAAAATATAAAGGTAGTACAGTTTTTACTAATTGTCCGACAACTGTAAAAGATGGTGAATGGTGTTCATTCTGTCAAGCTGGTAAGTATGGATGGGATAATGATAACGATACATTCAAAAAATTCACTAGAAACGCTGAATGGATTACAAACGTTTATGTTATTGATGATAAAGGAAATCCAGAAAATAATGGCAAGGTAAAGCTTTTTAAATTTAAAAAAGGTATTTATAAGACTATTGATAAAGCTATGAATCCACATAAATATGATTCTGATAAGAAATCAATTGAAGTGTTTGATTGGTATGATGATGGTTCATATAACTTTAACTGGAATGCTACTGAAGTTAAATCTGATAGAACAGGTGATTTAGTACCAAACTATAGTGAATCAGAATTCCTTATCGTTGATGGTAAAGATGTTCTTGCTGAATCAGATGATGAATGTGAAGCTATCCACAATCAAATGTATGACCTGAATGAGTTCCTTGATGAGAGTAAATATCCATCACTTGAAGATGTGGATAAAATCTATAAGAAACTTGTTGGTAAAAATGATGTTCTTGAAAGAGATGAAATCATTGATGATGTCGATGAGGAAGAACCAAAACCAAAAAAGAAAAAAACGACTCCAAAGAAATCTGAAGAAGAGCTTGAAAAAGAACTTCTTGGTGAAGAACCAAATACAGAAGATGATGACCTTCTGGAAGACCTTGATGAGCTTGATAGTCTATTTGATGACGATGATGAAGAAGAGGATGATGTACCTCTTTAAACGATTAAAGCCCTCTTTTTAGAGGGCTTTTTCTTTTTCTAAACGCTCGTTCTCTGCATCTTCAATTTCTTGTAACAAATCACTCAAAGATTTGGATGTCTCTTTTACAGTTTCAACATCTTCATCTGATTTATCATCCTTTAAAGATTGAATCTTATTCATCTTTTCATGGAGATTTAACAGCTGTGAGTTTGCATTAACCATTTGATTCAAAATAGTTGCAACACCTTCTACTATACGTGGATGTAAATCCATTTTAGCATTCTTAACAGATTCATCAAGGACATCAGCACCCCTTTCAATAGCTAAGTGTAGTTTCTCTCTAATGAATCTATAATCATCTTCAAAATCTTCTGACTGTGATTTATGTTCAACATTTACTTCATCTAAATCAATTTGTTTAGGTGGTTCAATATTGAGTTCATCACCTATACTTGGTTTTTTCATTAAGCACCACCTTCTATAATTGTTGTATCAATACTATCAGTTATAGCATTATATTCTGTTTGTATTGTTTCATACTCTGTAAGTGTTTCTTTATTAATCAAATGTGTGTTAATAGTTTCAATAACTTTTGAATCTCTGATAGGGTGATACAACCAACCTTTCATTGTAAAAGTCATATCAGTTGTAACTATTCTATCTTCTTCTTGACCAAACTCATTTTCAACACCTATGGAAATATCACCAAGAGTCACATTTAAATCTCTTGTGATACCAAATTCAGGAATTTCATTAACTGATATTCCATAATCAGGTGTAAAAAAAGGACAAATTTGCTCTGTTATTTGTAACATATCATCATAGTTCTTTGCGAGAATAGCAACTTCAAAAGTGAAGTTATATGGAACTGGATTATATGTTATCTGTATATCTTCACCTGTAACACTAGATGTTAAATCAATAGTATTATATTTTGATATCTGTCTTGTCACATCTCTTGATACTGGTCTAAGTATAAATCCTATACGTGGTAAAACAGTTGAAACCTTATTACTATCTCTACCAAGCTGATAAAACAGTTTAGACTTTCCAACATATGATATAGGAACATCTATAGTTTTAACAACATTACCAGCATTATCAAATCTCTGAACTTGAATACCTTTAAAAAGATTTGCAAATGCAACTATGTATTTCTTACTTGTATTAAAATAAAATGTACTTCCTAACATTTATCACCCAAATTGAAACACGCCTATTCGTGTTAATGTATAGTCATCAGTTCTAACAGACATATCTTGGTTAGAGATTCTATTAGTCTGATTGTTTATATTTGTTATATTCTGAGTTGGCTCTTGTTGTGTAGTCTCTTGACCAGCTAATTCAGTTCTAACCGCTTGTTGAGTTAATCTTTGATTAGCTGTAGCATCGTCTACAATAGCGTTAGAATCCATGTTATCACTCATTGCAGTATAACCTATCTTTTCAGCAATCTTTTTGCCTATAAACGGTATTTTAGAGATTGCAGAACCAAACCATTGTACAACTAGATTCTTTATATTATCAGCAATACTAATTAAATCTTGCCATATACCACTTAAAGCACCACCAAACGATTTATCACCTTTGAACCAATCTCTAATATTTGTGAAAACAGATATAGCAGACCTAAAAGGTGCTGTTATAAGTCCAAATACCATATTAGCCAAATTAAACAGGGTATTTATAGCACCAGTGAATAAACCTAAAGCTGAATCCAACATAGCTTTACCAGCACCACCTTCAATGTTAACACCAAATAACCCTAAGAACCAATCAACAACCCATCCAATAAGTTTTAACGGTAATTCAATAAAACCTTTTACAACTTGTGTTAAACCACCTTTAATCTTATCTACAACTGTTCCTTCTGTATTCATGAAACCTCTAACAAAATCTACAACAGACATTATAATCTGAAGTGGTATTGTTAAAAATTTGAAACCAAATTTAAAAGCAGACAAAAATTTACCTAACGAGCTTGATGTATTTGCAAGAGTCGAAAATACTTCTGTTACCATTGTAATAGGTTTTAGAATCATCTTAGATAGTCCTGTAAACATTTCAATAGGTTTTATAATTGCTGAAACACCTTTAAAAAGCACTTGGAAAGGTAAAAGTATTTTACCAACTACAGCACCAAACCCAAGCCCTAACACACCAGCAAGTGTGAATAAGTGATTAAATATACTATCATTTTCTTTGGTAACACTATCAGTAAGTTTACCAATAGATTCAACATTTGCTCTAAGTAGGTCTAATTGCTCTTCTCTGTCTCTAATTTCTTTTTCTTTATTGTCCTCATCCCAAAATGCTGTAGCATTATTATCATCTCTAATCATCTTAAGTTCTTGTGAAATTGTATTCTGTGATTCGATTAAATCTTTTTTCAAATCATCTAACATTTCACCAGATTCAATATTTCTAAAAATACTTCTAATCTCTTCATCTGACTTATCCATACTCTTAAGTAAATCTACCATACCAGCATTCTGGGATATTGCAGTATCTTCCGCTGTTTGAATAGTTGACATAAAATCAGATATAATGTCCTCTGAATTCACACCATTTTGAATAAGAACTTTTCTTATTTCATCAGAATCAGTTGATGAAAGTTTAGCAGTTTGTTCCATGATAGTTTTCATTTGGTCTTTTGATAAAGAATCCTTACCTTTAAGACCTTTTAACATTGCTAAATTTTTATCGTCAGCCGATTTATTTTCTTCTTTAAACTTTTTGAAATCTTTTAACAGACCGTCAACAGCATCACCTATTAAAAGAAATATAGGCGCATCCGCTAAAAGTCCACCTATACCAATAATTGATTTAGGTGATAAAACTGTTTCAGGTGATAATATTTTTCCTTTAAGAAAATCCATTGCTGAAGCAGTCTTCTTAACATATTGAACATTTTCCAAGCTTATATTATTGGAAATCTTTGCTTTCACTCTATCTTCTTCATCAGCTGATACTTGCGATTCAATATTATCAGCAATACCCATCATAGTTGACATAAGAGATGATTCCATATTTTTAGAATCTTTAGAAAATGTTTTAAGCAGTTTCATTTCGTCTATAAGAAGATTGACATACTCATTTGTTTCCTGAACTGTTTTAGTCGTTTCAGTTTGACTATCATTCAGTTCAATCAAATTTTCAGCCAAAAAATCTAAATCGCTTTTAGAAACACCCGTGTTGTTCTTTGTATTTCTAACACCTTTATTTTCTGCCATTTTTACGTTTCCTTTCGTTTTCTTCTTCTATCAATTGAGCTTCTAATATATTTCTATATATTAATAATTCGTATGGGTACATCATGTATACATCTAACATGCTATATTTACCTATCCTATGCATGTTAGAGATAGTTTCGTATAAGCTCTTTAAATCTCTGTACGCATACGTTAAGCGAAAAAATTTAGAACATTCTCCTGTTCTATATTAATATCTTTTCCACAATCTTCATTAGTACACTTTGTATTGATAACAAATGAAGCTGTTGCCATATCTTTAATATTAGCAAAAATCTTTACTATATCACTATAAGAAAGATTGTTTATAATCTTTGTTCTAAGCTCTTCTATATCTTCAACAGGATACATCTTTCCATCATGCCAGATTTTATCAATACTGTACATGAGAGTATCTTTCATCTTATCAATGTTATTATCAGATTTCTCAATTGATGTAATATATTGAATATTTGGTACTACTATTGAGAATGAAAACCCATTACCCATTTCAACATCTTTCTTGGATATACCAATATTTTCAATGATGAATAGGTTGTCGAGTTTATTTTCATAACTAATAGATGTTTCACAATGAGGGCATGGAAAAGAAAGACTAATCTTTTCAGATATTGATTTACTTCTAATCAACATTATAAGCTTAGTAAAATCTATCCAATTTAGTGTTTTTGAATCAAATGAACTAGGGTCAATAACACACTTATCAGTGATATTAAACATACATTCAAGCAAATCCAAAACATTCTCAGATTCTTTAGCAAGCAGTAATGCTTTCTCTTCTTCTATATTGTAAGGTCTATATATAATCTTTTTCTTTGAAATAGGTAATTCAACTGTATAATTTGTTGAATTAAAAACTGGTAAACTCATTTTATCCTCTCCTTTTAAACGTATTCTACATCATCAAAATTCATACTCATGCTTAATTCTAATATTGAATTGTTACTTGAATATGCCAAATCCAATCCATTAATATTTGTTGGGTACATGTTTATAAGTTTAGCACTCTTTTTAAAACGCTTTGACTCATCAACAAGTGTTATTATACCTGTTCCAACGTAATTTCTTTTATAACTGACAAGATGGTGGTTTCCTATAATCAATGATTGCCATGCAATGAAGAAATCTAAAACATCACTATCATTATCAACATAAAAAGTCATAGAAACAGGGTCATAATCTTTCTCAGTAGCAAATTTGTGGTCTAAGTTATTATAGTAAAATTTACCTTCTGAGAAAGTGGCGAATGGGAATGTTGTTGCATTCCCATTCAATGATATTTTTCTATTGTACAGTCCACTAATTGCTGTAGGGGGTACAATGTCAATCGTAAATAAATTTGGTCTAAGGTATCCTGTGATATTGGATACCATCTCATCAATACTATTCATTTATTAGCTAACAGGTGTCCAGTATGTGTAAGCCCATGTAACTTCATATTCAGATATAGTATCTTTTGATTCCCATGACAGGTCAATTGTAGGAACTGTTTGTGGGAAAAGATTATAAATCTTATATTTCCTGAGTTCAGTTACACCATCACCTGAAAGTTGTGTGACTGTTGCTGTTCTAAAATAGTCTGCAACATTATTTGAACCACCAACTTCATTAAAGTTCTTGATTTTTTGCGCCCATTCTTCAAGTTGAATTCTACCCGCATAATCTTCATCAAGCATGAGAGTTGTGTTCCACTCTGCAAATGTTAAATCACCAGCAATCTTAATAGTTTTGTCCATGAATGGAACTTCTATAACACCAACATCAACTGAAGGGATAGAAGTAGCCTTTACAAGAAATTTAATCTTTTCAGGCATATCATCAATATACACACTATATAAGTTAGCCCTAGCACCGTGAGCAAAGTTAGCTGAAAATTGTCCAACGTCCATTTATATTTCTCCTTTAATAATATTCTTTTTATTATTTATCTTTTTTTACATTTATGGGTTGACAATAGATTGAATGTTATATATTGTATCCATGTAAGGTCAATTAAACAAAAGAGGTTATATTATGAAATTTAAAGAATCTTATATGAAAAGACTGGAAAATGATGATAATATTATTAAAGTTAACGCTAACACCATGACAATGGTTGGTCTTTTTGTCAGAACAGAAGGTAAATGGAAACATAGTCCAGATATGAGAGAATCCACTCATACTAATGGAAGAAGTTCTAAAAATGGAATAATTCAAACCGCTTGGTATGTTGATAAAGGTATCTGGAACTATTATGTGAATATAGAACTTCTTGAAAGTGCTGGTATTCCAAAAGAAGAATGGATGTAATTATGAATATAAAAGAACAAATCAAAGAAGTCCTTAAAATTTGTAACTGGACTGAAGACCGTTTCGGTAATTTCAAAAAAGAAAAAGATGGTTATATGTATCGTTACAAATTCAACAAAATATCATATCGTAAAGAAAGATATAACAAAGACCTTAAAAGATGGTTCAATCTTAATCGTGAACCATCATACTATAAGAATAAAGTATGTTACACATTTGTTGATATGGATGGAAAAACATATGGCAAAATCGTTTCACACACAGCAACCGAAAAACTTGAAAAGGTTCTTCAGAATGAAGTAATTAATGGAAACCTTAAAATGTGGAAAAGAGGTATAATATAATGTGGCAATCATTTTTTGGTATTACAAAAGGGAATTATATGCAGTATACGCTTATGCATGAAGGGAAGGTTGTATATTATGACGAAGTGAAAATGGTTAAAGAGTTTGTAGAACCAGAAAAAGCTTTAAAATATTTGACCGATAAAGCATATGAAAAAGTTGTGTTTGATTAGGGGGTGTTATGAACTGTAAAAAATGTGGTAAAAAGTTTCATTATTGTTCATCATGTGATTCAATAGACCATATGGACAAAGGATATTGTTCGTCAGAATGTTATGGTAGTAGTGATGAATATACAAATATTGATACTATTACAAATGAACTTCTTGAATCTATGAGTGATGAAACATTTAAAAAATTTAAATATTTTATGGATGAAATATATTGGAAATATGAGACTATATGTGATACCGCTATAGATATGTTTGAAAAAAGAAAGCCCTCTAAAAAGAGGGTTTTAATTGTTTAAATTGTTATATTCAAATACCATATTACCACAATCCCATATACGGTCATATCCATTTAATTTCATATTTTCCCATTCAGTTAAATTTTCATCATAATTTGATAGTTTGTCTTTAAGTTTATGTTTCATATAGTTTGCTCTATGTTCAACAGTTTTATAATCCTTTGTATACCAATAGTTAGGTTTTGAATCGTGAGTATATTTAAACCCTAGCTGATGATACAGAGAACCATTACTATATCTTTTATCGGCATAGGTTTTAATAGCTTCACCATTCCAATAGTTATTTATAAAGTATTTAAACAGCTTACTTGCACCACCTATAATTTGTGTATTAAGTTTACAAGCATATCTAATTAATTCAAAAGTTGATTGCCCTGATATATTTCTTTTACCAAAGGTCATAACTGAAATAAGCTCATCGTTATAATATAAACCAAACCTATGTTTAGATATATCTTTACCTTGTAAATGGTTTTCATCAAGAAATTTATCCTTTGTTTGATTGTCAATCTCTCTAACTTCACATTTTCTGGCATATAAACGATTATCATACACACCCAATTTAGATTTAATAATTGATTTGACTATATCATTTTTATATATCCATTCATTAGAAAATATTTGTAATAATTGTATATCGTTTTCATTTGCCATATTATACTTATCTAAATGATATTTATTATTCTTACCATTAGATTCTGTGTGCCAATATAAACCATGATATTCGATACCAATCTTTTTATCAGGGATGTATATATCTATTTCTCTGTTACCAGCGTTACCAATTTTAGAATCGTCTTTCAATGGTTTAGTATTTAATAAAATATCACCCTTAATAAAAAGAGTCAAGAAATCTCTAATTTCCTTTTCTATGTTAGACCGTCCTGATTTTTTACAATATGGACATCCATAATTATAATATCCTTGCTCACGCTTTATAGTTTTACCACATGTATGATGATAGACTGACATAATTCCAGTTTCAACAAATTCATTCTTTTTTGTTAAACATATATAATCATCAGAAAATTTATTTATAATTTGTTGAAAGTTTTGTTCTCTTTTAGTTTTAGATGTAGAATTGCCAATTTTCATACCAGTTTTTTTGTTAATACATGTTTTACAATAACTACCATACCCATTGTTAAAAGTTTTAAATTTCACATCAATAGTATTACCACATTTAACACATGTAGGATTTTTATATAAACCATTAACAATATGATATAATCTTTCGGTAAATTTACAGTTTTCTTGTAAGTAATTGGTTCTATTTATTATATTATTGTATAGATTTATATCATGCGTTTTAAAAGATTGAGAAGGTGAATATAAAGAATATTTATCACTTTTCATTAACAAGATAACTAATTTCCTAATTTCATATTCTGTCAATTCTTCTTTAATTAAATCAGAATATGCTCTTATCTGATTAGCCTTTTTTGATGCGCAAGATTTTGAACAGAATCCAGAATACCCCCGTTTAAAAGATATAAAATTCTGATTATGAATTCCACAAACTGAACATTTGGGGGGTTCTATATCATTATAGAGTATATAAATCAATTCTGAATAATTTTTATAACTATATTTTCTATATAAATATTCAAACGTCTTTATATATGATGGATTTTCATATTTATATAATACTAGATTGAAATTGGCTATCTTAGATATATCTAAATTATTTCTAATAAAAGCTTTCAACAATTCAACATCTATATGTTCTATAGTTTTATCATATAATATTTTGTTTATTTTATTTTTAATAATTATATTAGGATGTGTTTTTACAGCCATTAAATTCTCCCTTTAAAAGTTTTTTATGTGGTAGTTATGAAGGGAGTTCATAACAGGAGTAGCTAACTCTTTTCCCACATAAAAACTATAATATCATAATAAATTTATATTGTCAACTTTTAACCGTTTATAAGCTTTCTAAGCTCGTTAAAATCAGCACCAGTTTTGGTTGCTATGTATGTAAAGTTCAAAAATTCTGCCGACTTTGTAGGCTGAAGATATACGTCACATACAAGCTCATTTCTGTCAATCACTTCACCAGTGTTATTATTAGCTGAACATTCAACAGCAAAGTCATAAAGACCTTCCCTACCTTGAATATCTCTAAGTGCTGGTTCAATAATTCCAACAATTTGGTTTCTTGTGAAATCTGTGTTCTTTTTAAAGACAAAATATTTCATAACTTTACCAATTGATTTCTCAATATAGATAAACAGTCTTCTCACTTCCACTCTATCAAAAGCACTTGGTTTAACCTGAAGCGTTTTCTGACCGTATACCATAGGTGTTTCGGATGGAAATTGTACAACAGGGTTAATTTGTGCAACATACATAAGGTTTCTAAGTCCAAGAGATGATTTAAAAGCAAGTTTTTTTGCATTTTTAATTCTACCAGTTTCATCACCAGCAGGAGCAAACCAGCTATCATTTGTAGTATCAGTAACAGCAAACACACCAGCAATATCACCAGCAAGTGACACCCACTTATATTTACCTGAATATCTATCAAATTGATACTTATAGTTTCCATAGAAACCAGCATAACTTGAAGACCTACTGAGAGTATCTTTTCTATATGTTATCATATTTGAAACAGCTGTACTAGCATCAATCTGATTAACAACATCAGTTTTCTCAGGTGTAAGAATTACAAAACAATCCTTTCTAACTTCTGCAATAGAATCAATAAGGTATTGTTGAACTGTTACACTATTGTTCACACCGTCAATAAGAAGGTCAACTTCCACATCTTCTGGATTTGCAAAAAGGTCATAACCATTGATAACTTCAGCATCAGTGATATCACCAGCAACACCATTAACAAATTGTTCAGCTTCAAAAGATTTTACATCATTTGTATTGCCTGTGTTATCGAACATAAGGATATACTGTGAAGAAGTATTAATATAATCTTCAAAATATACTACATTACCTTCAAAATTTTTTGTGCCTGAAACAGTAGACACTATAAAAGTTTCAACTATTTCATATTCTGTGTTAGATGAATCATTAATGTCAGCTGGGAAAAGTACCGCAACTGCAAATTCTGTTGATTCTGGTTCTCTATCAAAGTATGAAGAGAATTTAATCTCAGAACCGTCATCCTCAGTCATAATATTTGCTGTACTAAAATCAGTTGAATTAGCTATTGCAACTTTGATTGCATTACCATAAGTATCTGATGGATATTTAGCAAATATTGAAAGTCTTTCCTTTGGGTCAAATGAAAGTGTCACATCATCAATTGCATCAGCATTAGGAATGTATTCTGTTACATTATGGTTAACATATACATCACCAACAACACTTACTGTAGCAGTAGCACCAGATGTATCACCTGTAATACCATCAGCAACAACAACAGTTCCAGATGTGACTTGAATAGTCATAATATCAGTACCATTATCTTGTACTATTATACCAGTAGCACCACCTGAAAATGTGAGTGATTCATCATCAGCAAATGTTCCTGTAAGACTTGCATAAGTTATAGTAACATAATCACCATCTTCAAATACTTTAAAACCACCATTGACAGCTGTACCAGTGTCAACAACTCTCACAGCATAAAGCATGTTGTTATAATCAAGGTTATTTCTAACTTGATACCAGTGGTTATAATTGTCATCAGTAGGATAACCAATTTTACCAACAACATCAGTAGGCTGTGTTAAAATTATTCTTTCATAGCAAGCACCCCAATCATACTTACCAACAACACCAGTTATGGAAGTCGATACAGCTGGGACTCTACCTGAAAGGTCTTTTTCCCTAAAAAAATAATTAGGGGATAAAAATTGTGCCATTTATATTTCTCCTTTAATTTATAATCTTTTTATTATTTATCTTTTTTTACATTTATGGGTTGACACATAATATTATTTATAATAATGTGTCTATATAAGGTTAAATTAAACATGAGAGGTAATATTATGAAAATTAAATCAATACCAACTGGATTAACAGGAAATTGGAAATATCAAGTCAAAGGATTTGATAACATTGAAATCAAAATAGTTAAATCATGTAATGTTTATTTCTGGTCTATTTTTAACAATGAATATATGGCTGGTTGTTCTGCTCAATATCGTGGAAAAGAATCTCAAAAAGGTATTGCAATGGATAAAGTTAAAGCTTATCTTACAACATGTCTCAATGTTCCAGTTATTGATTAAAAATTGTTGGCAAATGTAAATCAGTGTGATATAATATAAATAAACATAAACTAAACAAGAGAGGTAATATTATGAAATATTTTAAATTAACATCAAACACTAAAAAAATGTTTGGAAAAACATTGTATCAGATTGAAGCAGTTATAGACTTTAATGGTATTAAAAAAGGTCAGCTTGGGGGGTTTATAGACTCCGAAGATAATCTTGCGCAAGATGGGTCATGGGTAGACAACTCAAGTGTGGTCAACAACTCACGTGTAGACAACTCAAGTGTGGTCAACAACTCACGTGTAGACAACTC